>NZ_JAMDHB010000002.1:0-133846 GCF_028656895.1 Pseudomonas sp. TNT2022 ID1044
GAGGCCGAGTGGAGGTTCTGTGTAGTGGGCAACCCGGCATGGATGCCGGGTTAGCCGCCCCCGGCCATGGATGGCCGATGGCGGCGGGCCCACGGAGCAGGACCGGAGCGAGGGCATGCCGAGCCTCGGCGAGGCACCGAACGAAAGGGGCAAGAGCCCTTTGGTTACTTTGGGGCTTTTCCAAAGTGACCCGCTGTAAGAGCGGAACCCTAGGTGGCCGTTACCGCAGCAATGGATATGTACACGCTCAAAAAATACCGAGACTCACACACCACCATCGCCAGCAAGCCGGCTCCTACAGGGGAATGCGTGCGAACGATTAAACAGGCGGCTTCTACAAGGGAGCGTGGTTGGGAACGCATCAACGAATATGCAGGTGCTTGATCGGGATATCGCGGGCAAAAAAAATGCCCGCATCTCACGACACGGGCATTTTTCAGGTCAGCTCAACGGTTCAGAAATCGTACTTCGCCGTGAGTTGGAAGTTGCGCGGCTCGCCGTAGAAGGTGGTGCCGAAGTTACCCAGGCCTGTCAGGTACTTCTTGTCGAAGACGTTGTAGGCGTTGGCGGTGAAGCTCAGGTGTTCGTCGTACTGATAGCGGGTCATCAGGTCCACGAGGGTGTAGCCGCCTTGTTTGATATTGACGGTTTCGCCTTGGCCGCTGCCATTCACGCTCGGGTTGAACGTCTGACCGTAGAACGCGCTCTGCCAGCTCACACCGCCACCGACGGTGACCTGGTCAAGTGCGCCAGGCAGACGGTAGGTGGTGAACGTACGCACGACGTGTTCCGGTTTGGTGGTGGCCAACGGGAAGCCGAAGATGCGTTGCTCGTCCTTGTCACGGGAGCGGGCGTAGGTGTAGCCGGCGGACAGGTTCCAGCCTTCGGCCAGTTCACCGGCAAGTTCCAGTTCCACACCTTTGGTGGTGGCGCCGGAAGTTGGTTTGTAGACGTCTTGACCGGTGTTGGTGTCGGTGGCGACGTACTGGGCGACGTTGTCCTGCTCGATGCGGAAGAAGGCCAGACTGGCGTTCAACTTGCCTTCGAAGTAGGCGGCTTTCAGACCGGTCTCGTAGCTGTCGCCTTCCACCGGTTCCAGGGTCTTGCCGCTGGCGTCCTTGTAGATTTGCGGCTGGTAGATGCTGGTGTAGCTGGCATACACCGAGTACGTATCGTCAAGGTCGTAAACCACGCCGGCATAAGGCGTAACAACACCGTGTTCCTTGTAGCTGGCATGGGTGTCGGCCAGGTTGGCACCTGGGTAGTAGGTGTAATCCTCGTTGTACTTGAAGGTGCTTACGCGGCCACCAAGGATGAACGACAGATCATCGGTCGGACGCAGGCGCGTAGCCAGGTAAGCACCGTTCTGGCTTTGGGTACGCTCGTATTTGCCGTTCTTCGGAAACTCCTGTTTCGCGATGTGGCCTTCCCAGTCAAAGATGTTGCCCGGCACCAGTTCGAAGGCGCTGGTGTCGTAGGTGGCACCGGTCTGACGCGAGTGCGACGTCATGAAACCTGCGACCAGTTCATGCTCACGGCCGCCGAGGGAAAACGGACCGGAGAGGTTGATGTCAGCGGTGTTCTGTACGCGGTGGCCTTCCCAGCGCCCCCAGTAGAAGAACATGCCTTCGCCGGTGGCGCGATCCGGGTTACCGCCGCTGGCAGAGGCTAGTTGGGTATCGTGATCGGTGGTTTTCTGGTCAAGGGTGGCCTTGAGCTTCCAGTCGTTGGCCAGTGCTTGTTCCAGGGATGCGAAGTAGGTGGTGCTTTCAAAATCACGACGGCTCCAGTCGGAACCCGGGTTGAAACTGCGCGAGAAATCGGTACGGCCACCGTCGCTGAAGAACGGCGAGTTACCGGTCCAGGAACTGCCGCGCGGGGTGGCGCTGGATTTGTCGACACCCACGGTCAGCAAGGTATCGTCGGTCAGGTCGGCTTCGAGGATGCCGTAATACAGGTCTTTCTTCTGGCTGTAGTGGTCGATGTACGAATCTTTGTCCTGCAGGGCGCCGACAAAGCGGCCGCGCACGGTGCCGGAGTCGTTGAGCGGGCCGGAGATGTCGCCTTCGGTGCGGTAGTTGTCCCACGAACCGACGGTGCCGCTGACCGACGCCTTGAACTCCTTGGTTGGTTTCTTGCGCACCAGGTTGACGGTCGCGGCCGGGTCGCCGGCGCCGGTCATCAGCCCGGTCGAGCCCTTGATGACTTCGATGCGGTCGAGGCTGGCGGAGTCGTCGCTGTTGTTCGGGTTTTCACCGTAGACACCGTCGTAAGGAATGTTGACGCCGTCGTACTGAAAATTGGTGATGGCAAAGCCACGGGTGGAAAACTCGGTACGGTCGCTGTCGTATTTTTGCATGGTGACGCCAGGCGTGTTGCGTAGAACATCACCCACGCTCTTTGAGCCTTGGTCATCCATCTGCTGGCGGGTAACCACGGTCACCGATTGCGGCGTTTCGCGAATGGTCAGCGGCAGCTTGGTGGCGGTGGTGGTGGCGCCGGTGGTGTAGGAACCGGTGTCTTCGGTGGTCAGGCCCAGGGCCTGGCCGGAGATGGTCGTCGCGCCCAGTTGCAGGCTGGAAGAGCCGCCCGACATCAGCGTCACGCTGTTGCCGTTGATCTGGAACGAAATACCGGTGCCTTTAAGCAACTCGGCCAGCGCCTCGGAAGGCTCCAGCGAACCGGAGACCGCACGGGATTTCAGGCCGGCCACCTGGTCCGGGCTGTACAGGATTTGCAGGTTGGTCTGCATGCCCAATTGGGTCAGCGCGCTGGACAGCGGCTGAACCGGGATACTGACTTTTACAGGTGCAGCATTGGCCATCGAGCTCCCCAGCAAGGTGGCGGTCAGCAGTACGCTGGTCAGCAAGGTTTTATGCAAAGTCGGGCGCTGTACGGCCAGCGCGAGAGGTGTGCGGCGTGGAAGAGATCGCATTACTTACCTGTGCTCCTGAAAAGTGTCATGCAGCATTATTGTTAATAGGAATGATTATTAAGACGAAGCGCGAATGCGAAACCGGAAAAGAAATTTCAGAACGTCGAAAAACGGCTTGAAAACCTGGCGCGGGTTCAGGCGGGCGTCAGTTCGGTGATCACCCGACCGCTGTCCATGCGCACCAGTTGGTCGGCGACATCGAAGTAACGGTCATCGTGGGAGATCACGATGATGGTCTTGCCCAGCCGTTTGAGGTCCGGCAGCAGCTCGGTGTAGAAAATCCGGCGGAAGGTCGGGTCCTGGTCGGCGGCCCATTCGTCGAACACCAGCACCGGGCGTTCTTCCAGCCAGGCATTGACCAGTGCCAGGCGTTTGCGCTGGCCGGTGGAAAGATCAGTGGTGGTGAAATTGCCGTCCTTGACGCTGACCTTGTGCGCGATCTCCAGGCGCTCCAGGTATTTGTTGGCATCTTCCGGGATGTGCGTGTCGCCCTGGACCACGTCGTCGAACAGGTAGTAGTCGGCGAAAATGGTGGTGAACAGCTGACGATAGTCGTCGCGATTCTGTGCGTCGATGGCCTCGCCGTTGACGCGGATCTGCCCCTGCTGCGGGGTGTACAGGCCCAGCAGCAACTTGATCAGCGTGGTCTTGCCGCAACCGTTTTCGCCGACGATGAAGGTGATGTCGCCCTGTTTGATCGTCAGGTTGACCGGCCCCAACTGGAACGGCGCGGCACCGTCCACCGACGGGAAGGCGTAGCGCACGTCCGCCAGTTGCAGCGCGTGCACGGCGGGTTTGACGTGGCCTTGATCGCTGAGCAGCAGGTGCGGCTCAGGGGTGGAAAACTGCTCGGACAATTCGGCGATGCGGCGAAAGGCAATCTGCGCGCGACTGACGATTGGCAGGGTACTGATCAAGTGCTCCAGCGGGCCTTTCATGTACAGCAGCACCAGCACGAAACCGCTCATGACGGTCTTGTCGGCGCTCGGCCAGAAGGTTTGCAAGGCCAGCGCCAGGCCGATGACCACGAAGAACAGCATCGAGCCGAAGGTTTTGGCGATGACGAACGTGTTGATCGAACGGACCTGGGTGTCGCAGATGAATTCGGCGGTGCCCTTGATGCCCGAAGTGAACATGCGCTGGCGGCGTGGCCGGTGAATGCGCAGTTCCTTGGCGCCTTCGGCGATTGCGTTGTAGTGCTTCTGCAACTCGTCTTCGGCCTCACGGGCGGCCATGAAACCCTGCACGCCTTTGCTTTGGGCGTAGGCCTGGATCGCCGTGCCGATCAGGATCGCCGCGACCATGATCAGAAACATCGGCCACGACAGGATCGCCAGGTAGCCCATGCAACCCAGGGTCACAGTCACGGAAATCGCCAGCGGCGCGAAGGCGAAGGCGAAGTCGCTGATGGTGTCGACGTCGTGGGTCAGCACCGGGATCAGACGATGGCTGCGGTAGCGCTCGATCTGTTCGATCGGCGCCGACAGGACTTTTTCACCCAACTGTTTACGCAGCTTGGCGATGATGTGCTGGCCGACATAGTTGGTGCCGATGTCGGAGCAGATCGAACTGGCCAGCGCCAACAGACACAGGCCGGCGAAGAGCGCCACCACGCCCTGGGTCAGGCCGCTGTCGGAATGCAACGCGTTGTTGATGGTCGCCAGCAACACCGTGACGCTCAGGCCGCCGACCATGCCCAGGAAGATGGACGCGGCGACGATCAGTCGAAAGGGTTTGAGCAGGGCGAACAATTCGCCGATGGCGCCGCGTGTGGGCTGGGTCATGGAAGACAGTTCCTTGGGTCGTAAGGCAGATACCCAGTAGAACGTGTGGTCGAGGGGTTAATTTAGAAGGTTGGCGACTGGCGGTGAGGATGCTCACACTGCTGAACCCTGTGGGAGCCAGCCTGCTGGCGATAGCGGACTGTCAGGCGATATTTTAATCGACTGGAAGTCAGTCATCGCCAGCAGGCTGGCTCCCACAGGGGGAAAGTGGTGCGCCTTAGAAGTGGCGCACTACACGAAAGCCCATCCAGTCTCCACGCTCTTGCGGGTACTGGCTGTTGCGGTTGCCCGAGCGGGAGAACACCGGTGCTTCACCCCAGTCGTTGCCGCGGATGCGCACCGCTTCGCAGTTCGGTTCCAGCCAGGCGCTGCCGTCGGTGGGGGCGCCGACGTAGTTCGGGTGTTCGCAATCTTCGACCCATTCGTAGACGTTGCCGTGCATGTCGTACATGCCAAAGGCATTGGGCGGGTAGCTGCCCACCGGCGAGGAGTAGCTGTAGCCGTCCGCCGGGCCGTAGGTGTTGGCGTGCCTGGCGATGCTGTATTCCTTGCCTTCATCGAACGGGAAGGGGAACGGGCCCTTGGTGCCGCCGCGTGCGGCGTATTCGCGTTGGGCTTCGCTGACCATGCTGTAGTTCTGCCCGGTCTTTTTCGACAGCCAGGTGACGTAGTTTTTGACGTCATCGAAGTTCATGCACACCGCCGGCTGGCGCGGGCTCTGTGGATAACGCGGCTTGCTGGCGATGCACTCACGACCGGGGCGGGTATCGCCGTTGGCGATGGTCACGCCGCTTTCCTTCACGTAGCTGTCCCACTCGCCGGCGGTGATCTGGAAACGGCTCATGGCGAAGGGCTTGGCGAAGGTCACATCATGCCTCGGCCCTTCATCGGGCTCGCGGCCGACTTCGTCATCGGGCGTGCCCATGGTGAAGGTGCCGGCCGGCAGAACGACCATTTCCGGGCAGTTCTTGCAGTCCTTGAATACCTTGCCCGGTGGCGGGGCCGTGGCGGCGCTGGCGGCAATGGGGAGCAGGCCGGCCATGAGGGCGGACAAGGCGATGGCCTTGAGCGGCAGGGTCAGCAGATCAGTGTTCATGAGTCATCTCGATCAAAGAAAAACGGTTGAAAAGCGAACCTGTAGGAGCCGGCTTGCTGGCGTTAGCGGTAGATCAGTCAGCGTCGATGTTGGATGTGGCGGCCCCATCGCGAGCAGGCTCGCTCACACAGGGTTCAGCGTCATGCCGTCATACTGTTTTATTCAGCAGCGCCATGAAGCGGTCGATTTCGTGTTCGTTGTTGAGCAGGCCGGGGGCGATGCGGATCACCGGGCCGACGTCACGGTCGACCGAGTCGCAGACCACGCGGTTCTGCATCAGCCCTGCGGCGACTTTTTCGCAGTCCCTATCCTTGATCCGGAAGAACGTGAAACCGGCCGACAGCTGCGGACTGTGCGGAGTGACCAGTTCGATTCGTGGCTGTTCCAACAGGCGATTCTTGGCATAGGTGTTGAGTTCATGGATGCGCGTCTGAACGTCGGCCTTGCCCAGTTCCAGGTGCAGCTTGAACGCTTCGTCCACCGCCCAGCGATGTTCGAAACTGTGATAACCGCCGGGGGTCATGAGGGTGGCGAAATCGGTGGCTTCGCTGAAGGTCGGAATGATCGGCGTGACGTCCCTGACCTCGGCCGAACGCGCGCAAATGATCCCGGTGCCACGGGGACCGAACATCCATTTGTGGGTGCCGGCGATGAAGAAATCGCAATGCATCTCGGGGAAGTCCGTGTTCTCGACGCCAAAGCCGTGCACGCCGTCGACCACATACAGGATGCGATCCTTCTCGTCGCGCTGACGGTTCAGCGCTTCGACCAATTTGCCGATTTCACCGACCGGCAGTTTCACGCCGCTGCCCGATTGCACCCAAGTCATGCCCAGTACGCGGGTTTCCGGACGAATGCCCTTGGTGATCGAGTCGAGTACTTCATCCACGGAAATGTCGCGGCTGTTTTCGAACAACTTGAGCTTGCGCACCTTCGTGCCCTGGCGTTGCTGCCGGAATTCCAGGGTGTAGTGGGTGGAGTAGTGTTCGTGCTCGCTGACCAGGATTTCCTGCTCCGGGCGCACATGAATGCCGCCGTAGATCATCGCCAGGCCTTCGGTGGTGCTGCCGGTCAGCGCGATCTGCTCAGGCTTGGCGTTGAGATAACGCCCGGCCCAGACCCGCACGTTGTGCTCGCGTTTCTCGGTTTCCTGCAGGTCCCAATCCATGGCGCGGCCGGGGTTGCGGTCGATGTTGGCGCGGTGCATGTCGATCGCGTTGCGCACCGGTGTCGGGTGCGAGGTCACCAGGAAATTGGCGAAATGCAGGTAGTCCGGGTCCTGATTGAACAGCTGGCGCAGTTGCGCCCATTTGCCTTTGGGCGACGGATGAAGATTGCTGGCCATTGCCGGTAGATTCACGCCGGCAGCCAGCGGAAGGCCGGCGGCGAGAATGCCGGCCTGCTTGAGGAATGAACGACGGTTGGTCATGGTTTCGACTTCGCTTGGCAAAAGTGGCATCAGTTTTTGGCGACCGGTCTGGACGATTTCTCGACCTGGTCCCAGACCCGCAGGAAGTTGCCGCCCCAGAGCTTGGCGATGTCGGCCTCGCTGTAGCCGCGGCTGATGAGCTCGGCGGTGACGTTGCGTACTTCGCTGACATCCTTCCAGCCATCGATGCCACCGCCATCGTTGAAGTCGGAGCTGATGCCGACGTGATCGATACCGATTTTCTTTACCGCATAGTCAATCGCGTCGCCGTAATCCTTGAGGGTGGCCTTGGGTTCTTCGTCGACGATGGCGTAGAGCTGGCTGGCGTATTCGCCGAAGCGTTGCTCGGACCAGACGGTGATGATCGGGTCACCCGGCATCAGCGCCATTTCAAGACCTTGCAACGGTTGCAGATCGAAACGCGCACGCAGGGCGTTGAGTTTGTCCTGGGTGGCCTGGCTCAGGGGACGGATGTAGGTCGGGAAACCGACAATCTGCACCACACCGCCACTGTCCTTGATCAGCTGCATTTCGTGGTCGCTGAGGTTGCGCGGAATATCCACCAGCCCGCGCGGCGCCGAATGCGAGGCGACCATCGGCGTGCGGCTCAAACGTGCGACTTGCTCCAGGGCCTTGGTCGACATCTGCGACACATCGATGATCACCCCCAAATCATTGAGGCGGTGCACCGCTTGTTTGCCGATGTCCGAGAGCCCGCCGAGGGCGTCCCGCGAATCATTGAAGAACGGCAGTGGCCGCGACGAGTCGGCCCAGGCGTTGTTGCCCACATAACTGAAGCCGAACATGCGCATGCCCCGTGCGGCCCATTTGTCCAGGGCGTTGAGGTCGTTGCCCAGGGGATAGGCGTTGAGCATGCTCATGAAAATCGCGAACTTGCCTTCGCCATGCAGGCGGCGGAAATCGTCGGGGGTGTAGGCGATGGCCACCTGATTGGGGAAGTCACGCACCAGTGTGGTGATGATTTTGTAGCGGGTTTCCTGCTCGAAGCGCGCTTCTTCGATGAAGCCGGCGGTGGGGCGGTGCGGCGCGTTGGGGCCGTTCCAGATTTCCGGCCAGCCGAAGATGGTCAGCGCCGCACCCGACAGGCGCCCGCGAGCGGCTTTGACCAGGTCAAACTGGCCGCTGCCGTCCTTGTCGGCTTCGTTGCCGGCGGTGCCGAAGTCCATCGGCACGGTGATGTGGCTGTCGAACGAGAGAAGGCGTTCTTGCAGTTCATCGGCCTGTTTCATCACCTTGACCGGGTAACCGGGGTTGTCCTTGAACCAGTAATCCCAGGCCGCGAAGCCGGCACCTGCGCTGATGGCCAGGGCCAATGGCAGGCCGATGTAAAGAGCCTTTTTCGAACGTGGTTTTGTCATTGCCGTCTCAGTCAGGTTGGCCGCGGGGGGCTTTGCTATCTGGGAGGAACGAGCGGCGGAGCCGGAAATTTAAGTGTCTGTGCTGGCCTCTTCGCGAGCAGGCTCGCTCCCACATTTAATCTTCGGTATTTGCAGAAATCCCTGTGGGGGCGAGCCTGCTCGCGAAGCTTTTAAATTTGTTGGGGCAACAAACGTTCTAGCTTGGATAAAGCCTGCTTCATGGCTGACACAGGTAGGGCAATGACGATTTCTCGACGAGGGTTCATGGCGGGTCTGGCGCTGACCAGCGCTGCCGTGCCTGCGGCTTTTTATGGGCATCGCGAATGGACCAAACCGGACCCGACGATCACGCCGGGTGAGGCTTCATTCGATGTGGCGGATGTCGCCGGCCAGCGCTTGGCGGATACGCTGCGCGGTGTCTGGCAGATTCGCTTCGAGGGCCGTGACGCCGGGCTTGAAGGCTTGCCGCGGGACGGGCTGGAAGTGTTTCTCGACATCGGTCACAAAGGTCGTGGGCTGATCGGTTTTCTCGACACGGCCGAACGTTTGCGTTCCAGCGAACAACCTCGCTACCGGGTGCTCGGCGATCTGGCCGGGGTTAAACCAGCGCAGTTGAGCTGGCGCCTGGTCAGTGCCAATGGCAGCTGTGATTACGAATTCAGCATGGCGCTGGACGAAGTCTGGGCCGGGTTCGGCAATGCCGGCAGCGGATCTCTCAGCGGTCGCGTGCTGGATCTGGATCGGCCCTTGATGCTGACGGCGCAGGACAACCGTTTTGTCGCCGTGAAAAAAGTCTTCCCCGAAGCCCGCGAGCGCACCGGTCTGAATCCACCGCTGTTGGCGTGGCTGACGTCTCAGGAACATCGCCTGTTTCACCAACTCTGGCATGCGTCACGGGACAAGTGGCACAGCTTGCCCGAAGACAAGCGCAATGCCTTGCGCGGTATCGGCTGGCAGCCTGGCCCCCGGGACCAGGAGCGTGATGCTCGTGGCAAACGCAAGGATCGCAATGGCTCGGGCGTGGATTTTTTCTTCATGCACAGGCACATGCTCGGTACCGCGCGCTCACTGCAGGATTTGCCGTCGTGGACGCATTTCCCGCTGCCGCAACCTGAACTGGCCCGGGACCGCATCGGTTTCGCCAACTACTTCGACAACCATGACGGCACGGCGCTGCCGCCGACCTGGCTGGCCGAGGACGATGACGAGTACTCGCAATGGGTTAGCGACATCAAGACCGCCGAGACCTACCACAGCAATTTCCAGGTTTGGGAATCGCAGTATCGCGATCCGCGTTATTTGTCGAAGCTGACGCTCGGGCAGTTTGGCTCCGAGGTGGAGTTGGGCTTGCACGACTGGCTGCACATGCGCTGGGCCTCGGTGCCGCGTGATCCGTCCAATGGCCAGCCGGTGCCGTTCGCCCGGGATCCGGCGGATTTTTCCGCGCGTTGGTATGCGCCGGAAAACGACTTTCTGGGTGATCCGTTTTCGTCCCATGTGAACCCGGTGTTCTGGCATTTTCATGGCTGGATCGATGATCGCCTGGAAGACTGGTTCCGCGCCCATGAGCGTTTTCATCCGGGGGAGGTCAGTCGGCTTGAGGTCAATGGCGTGCCGTGGTTTGCACCGGGGCGCTGGGTCGAGATCGACGACCCGTGGCTCGGCCCGAGCACCCACGGTTGCAGCACCACGCCGGGGTTGCAGGCCGGCAAATCCGTGGAAATGGACCCGGAAACCATGAAGCTGGCGCTGCGGATTACCTTTGGCGAGGATGAAAAGAAACTCGCCGACCTGTTCCGCAAGGTGCCACAACGGCCGTGGTATGCGCGGCATTTGAAGGCCAGGCAAAGTCAGGCCTGAACACCGCGTTATCGTTCGATCGCTGGCTTGCCAGCTCCCACAGGTTATCCGTCGTGCTCAAGTCGTCCGGCAAAATTGAACCCCTGTAGGAGCTGGCTTGCCAGCGATGGCGACCGGACCAGCACCGCAACTACAAAACCTGCCAGCCACCCCCAAGCGCCTTGTACAACGCAATGCTCGCCTGCATTCGCGATAACCGCAGCTGCACATTCAGGTCTTGCGCTGCATACAGCGTGCGTTGGGTCTCCAGCACCGTCAGCCAATCCTCTGCACCCGCCTCATAGCGACTCTGGGCAATGTTGAACGCGGTTTGTGCCTGGTTCAGTTCTTCGCTTTGCCACTGCCGCTGCTCGTCAAGTCCGCGAATGCTGTTGAGCGCTTTTTCCACGTCGGCGAAACCGTTGATGATCGCGCCACGATAGGTTTCCAGCAGTTCTTCCTGGCGGGCCGTGGCCTTGTCGCGCTCGGCGCCCAGGCGTCCGTTGTTGAATACCGGCGCGAGCAACCCGGCCGTGAGGTTGTAGAAGGGGCTGCGCAGAATGTCGCCCGCACGGTCGGCGCCGGAGCCGATTTCCGCGCTCAGGGTGACGGTCGGCAACATGGCGGCGCGGGCGACGGTGACGTCGGCCTGGGCCGCGGCCAATTGCGCTTCGGCGCGGGCGATGTCCGGGCGGCGGCTGAGCAATTGGCTGGGCACGCCGGCATCGATGGCTGGCCATGACAACTGATCAAAGCGTTCCTGACCGAGTGCCAATTCCTGCACCGGGCGACCGAGCAGGGTGGCGAGGCTGATCTGCGCGTCCCTGGCCTGTTGCTGCACCTGCGGCAATTGCCGTTGCTGCGCCGCCACCAGGCTTTTCTGCTGCGCCAGTTCCAGCGCCGTCGCCGAGCCCGCGTCAAAACGGGTCTGCACCAGCCTCAACACATTCTGCGCGTTGGCCAGATTCAGTTCGGCAATGCGGCTTTGCTCTTGCAGTGACAATGTTTGTACATAGCCGCTGGCCACACCACTCAACAGCGTCAGCTCTACCGTGGCCTGATCAAACTCGCTGGCGCGCAGGGCAAATTGCGCACTGTCGCGGGAGGCGCGCTGGCCACCCCAGAAGTCGATTTCGTAGCTGGCTGTGAGGTTGGCGTCAAAGTAGTCCACAGCCTTATTGCTGCTGTCGGCATCCAGTTGGCTGTAACCGTCTCCGCGCAGCAGCTTCTGCCGGTTGGCGTTGAGCCCGGCCTTGACCTCCGGCAACTGCGAACCCCCGGCGACCACCGTTTCAGCCTGTGCCTGGCGCACCCGGGCGATGGCGGCGGCCAGGTCGTAGCTGCCGTCGCGGGCCTGTTCGATCAGGCGTCCCAGTTGCGGGCTGCCGAAGCGGTTCCACCATTGCTGGTTGTCGCGGGTGGCGCCGGCGATGTGCGGCGATTGCCAGGCGGCGGGCGGCGTAATGCCGCTGTCCGGGCGCTGGGCAGGGCTGCCGCAGGCGCTGAGCAACAGGCACATGGTCAACAGGCTGAGTGGCGGCTTCATCAATCGATTATTCACTGGTTAGGGCCGTGACCGGGTCGAGTCGGGCAGCTTTGCGGGCCGGCATGAAGCCGAAGACAACACCGGTGACCAGGGCGCAGCCGAAGGCGCCCAGCACCGCTATCAGGGAGAACGCCACGGCGACTTCGCTGAGGATCAGCACGCCGCCGACGATCAACGCCAGGGCGATCCCGGCAATCCCGCCGACCACCGACAGCATCACCGCTTCAGTCAGAAACTGACGCAGGATGTCCCGTTGCCGGGCGCCGGTGGCCATGCGAATGCCGATCTCGCGGGTGCGCTCGCGCACGGTCATGAGCATGATGTTCATCACACCGATGCCGCCCACCAGCAACGAAATCGCCGCGATCGAGCCGAGCATCAGCGACAGGGTATTTTGCGTGCGCGCTTCGGCCTGGATCATCGCCGCGTTGTTGGTCAGCTCGAAATCCTTCTTGCCGTTGTGCAGGCGCAGCATCAGTTGCTCGATGGCGTGTTCCGTCTCCTTGACCTTGCGTGCATCGGCGGCGGCAATGGCGATGTATTCCGGGTTGTACGTGCCGAACAAGCGCACGCTGGCGGCGGAGTAGGGGATGGCGATGCGGTCGTCGCTGTCGGAGTCGCCCGAGCTGGCGCCTTTTTCCGCCAGCACGCCGACCACCTGGAACGGCACGTTCTCGATCAGGATGTATTGGCCGATGGGGTTGGCCACGTCCTTGAGCAGTTTGGTGCGCACCTTATGACCGATCACCGCCACCGCTGCGGCGTTCTGTTCATCGGCCGCGGTGAAGTAACTGCCTTCGACCACCGGCCAGTTGAAGATCGCCGGGAAGTTGGTGTCGTTGCCGCCGACGTAGCTCAAGTGGTCGAGGTTGCCGAAGCGCACCCCGGCCTCCTGACCGTTGACCGGCATGATGCGCATCACTTGCGGCAGGCTCGCCACGGCTTTGACTTCGTCGAGGGTGACGATGCCCAGCGGTGTTCGCGGGTTGGGCGACGAGCCGCTGAGGTAAATGATGTTGGAACCGAATGCGCCCATCTGCGCCATGACCTGGCGCTTGCTGCCTTCGCCAACGGCCAGCATCACCACCACCGAAGCGACGCCGATGATGATCCCGAGCAGGGTCAGCGCGGTGCGGAATTTGTTGATCCACATCACCCGCCAGGCGGCTTGCACGGCGTCGACCAGTTCGCCTTTCCAGGCGCCTGTTGCTTCGGCGCCTTCACTCAGGCGTTTGCGTAGATCGACGGCTTGAAGGGCGCCGGGGTTGGCCGGGTTTTGCGCCGCGGGGTTGTCTTGGGCGCTGTCGCTGATGATCAGGCCGTCGCGAATCTCGATGATGCGCTTGGCCCGGGCCGCCACTTCGCGGTCGTGGGTGATCAGGATGACCACGTGACCCTGGCTCGCCAGTTCGTCGAGCAGCGCCATGACTTCCTTGCCGCTGTGGCTGTCGAGGGCGCCGGTGGGTTCGTCGGCGAGGATGATATGGCCGCCGTTCATCAAGGCGCGGGCAATCGATACCCGTTGCTGTTGCCCACCGGACAGTTGGTGCGGGCGGTTGCCGGTGCGCGTGGCCAGGCCGAGCCGGTCGAGCAGGGCGGCGGCGCGGGCGTGGCGCTCGGCGGCCGGCAAGCCTGCGTAGATCGCCGGCATCTCGACGTTTTCCTGGGCCGAGCCGGAGGGAATCAGATGGTAACCCTGGAACACGAAACCGAACGCTTCGCGGCGCAACCAGGCCAGTTCGTCACTGTCGAGCGCCGCGACGTTTTGCCCGGCGAAGCGGTACTCGCCCGAGGTCGGGCGGTCGAGACAGCCGAGGATATTCATCAGGGTCGACTTGCCGGAGCCGGAAGCACCGACAATCGCCACGAATTCCCCGGCATGGATCGACAGGTCGATGCCGCGCAACACGTGAACTTCAGGGGCGTCGCCACCGCCGTAGGCCTTGCGGATGTCCTGCAGTTCGATCAGGGGCGTTTGCATTCAACCGCCACTCCCGTCGGCCGGGCCGATCAACAGGTGATCGCCTTCCTGCAGGCCGTCGAGGATCTGCACCCGCAACCGGTCGCTGATGCCGGTGCGGACGTTGCGCTGTTCGATGCTGCCGTTCCTGGCCACCACTTGCGCGGTCTGGCGATCGGCCTGTGCGCCGGCTTGCAGCGCGGCGATCGGCGCGGTGAGTACGTTTTGCGCCTGATCGGCGACGAAAAATACCTGGGTGGTCATTTCCGCCATCAACGCGTTGTCGGCGTTATCGACGTCGAGCAGCACGGTGTACAGCACTACGCGCGCGCTGCCGCTTTTGCTGGAACTGGCGGGGCTGCCACCGCCCTGACTGGTTTGATCCAGGGGCTTTGGCGGCACCGGCAAAATCTGCCGCACGGTGCTTTTCCAGCGTCGGGTGCCACCGCTGAGGGTGGTGAACCAGGCCGTCATGCCGGGTTTGACATGGCCGATATCGGCCTCCGAGACTTCGGCCCAGACGGTCATCGGTGACAGTTTGGCGATGCGCAGAATCAACGGGGTTTGCTGCTGGGCGTTGAGGGTCTGGCCTTCGCGGGCGTCGAGGGCGACCACGGTGCCGGACATTGGCGCGTAAATTCGCGTGTAACCGAGTTCGGCCTGATCGCTGCGCAGGCTCGCCTGGGCCTGGCGGATCTGCGCCTGGAACATGTCGATACGCGCCTGGGTGGCGCGCCGTTCGGCCTGGGCAGTCTGCACATCTTCTTCGCGGGTGGCACCGCCGGCCTTGAGGTTCTGCTGGCGCTGGAATTTCTGTCGGGCGAGTTCGTGCAGCGCCCGTTGCTCTTCAAGCTGCGCCTTGAGGTTTTCGATGGCGAAGCGACCCGCGTCGAGTTTGGCCTGTTGTGTGGACGGATCGATTTCCACCAGCAACTGGCCTTCCTTGACCACGTCACCGACTTCCACATGGATCTTGTGGATTTGCCCCGACGCCTGGGCACCGACGTCGACATAACGCCGAGGTTGCAGGGTGCCCAACGCCGTGACACTGCTTTCGATGTCGGCGCGGGTGACCTGCACGGTGGCGAACTGATCGCGCCCGGGCGGAATGATCTGCCAGGCCGCGACGGCGATAACGGGGATCAGGCAGAGTGCGACAAGCAGGGCGCGTCGGGTGTGACGGGGACGTTTCATGCAGGGTTCCGGCCAAAGGATTTCGGCCCGTCATTCAGCGCGGGTGGTTCGGGCAGTGACGGGTAGCTGTCCTGTAAACGATGAGAGAACCGGGGAATTTAGTCCCCGATATATGGCGTAACACATGTAACTCGCGAGCGATCAAGTGACTCAAATGTGCCTATTTGTCGGGCAATACAAAGCAATACTTTAAATCTATATGAGAATTACTATAAATTACGCAGCTCAAATTGCCACTATCGTGCCATTGCCTGTTTTTCCGGTCGATGAGGTGGCTCAAGACCGCCCCGTGCCGGAGTCATGTTGGAAAACTACTATCGAGAGCTGGTGTGTTTCCTGAACGCCAAGCTCGGCAACCGTCAGGTTGCCGAAGATGTGGTGCATGACGCTTATCTGCGGGTCCTGGAGCGCTCCAGCGACACGCCGATCGAGCAGCCACGGGCATTCCTCTATCGGACTGCGCTGAACCTGGTGATCGACGACCATCGACGCAATGCCCTGCGCCAGGTCGAATCGCTGGATGTGCTAGACAACGAAGAGCGCTATTTCACCCCGTCGCCCCTCAGCAGCCTCGATCATGGCCAGCGCCTGGACATGCTCCAGCGCGCCTTGGCGGAGTTGCCAGCGCTGTGCCGCGAGAGCTTTCTGCTGCGCAAGATCGAAGGTTTGTCGCATCCGGAGATCGCCGACCAGCTGGGTATTTCCAAGGCCATGGTCGAGAAACACATCGTTAATGCGATGAAACATTGCCGAGTGCGCATGCTGCAATGGGATGCGCATTGATCTGCGTCCTTTGACGCCTTCTTGTTAAATTTTATTTCACTGTTCTCGTTCCTAATCAACAGACGACCGACTGTCCTGCTCCAGGCCGGTCAGGTCACTTAGGCTCTCCTTGCCCCACCGCCCCGGGGTTCATCCAGAGGACACTGGAAATGACACAGGCAATTGCATCGCCCATCGTTCACGACCTGATTGGCGTCGGTTTCGGCCCTTCGAACCTGGCGCTGGCCATCGCTCTGCAAGAGCGCGGGCCGATCCAGGGCGAGCTGGATGTGCTGTTTCTCGACAAGCAGGCCAACTACAGCTGGCACGGCAACACACTGTCGACCCAGAGCGAGTTGCAGATTTCCTTCCTCAAAGACCTGGTGACCCTGCGCAACCCGACCAGCCCGTATTCGTTCGTCAATTACCTCAAGGCCCACGGGCGTCTGGTGGATTTCATCAACCTGGGCACCTTCTATCCGTGCCGCATGGAGTACAACGACTACCTGCGCTGGGTCGCCGCTCAGTTCGAAAACCAGAGCCGCTACGGCGAAGAAGTGCTGACCATCGAGCCGGTGCTGCACAACCAGCAGGTCGAAGCGCTGCGGGTGATTTCCCGTGATTCGACCGGGCATCAGCATGTGCGTACCGCGCGTTCGGTGGTGGTCAGCGCCGGCGGCACGCCGCGTATTCCCGAAGCGTTCAAGGCGCTCAAAGATGACGGCCGTGTGTTCCACCATTCGCAGTACCTGGCGCAGATGGCCAGGCAGCCGTGCGTGAACAATCAGCCAATGAGCATTGCGATCATCGGCGGCGGGCAGAGTGCGGCGGAAGCGTTCATCGACCTCAACGACAGCTTCCCTTCAGTGCAGGTCGACATGATCCTGCGCGGCTCGGCGCTGAAACCGGCGGACGACAGCCCGTTCGTCAACGAAGTGTTCTCGCCGGAATTCACCGATCTGGTGTTCCAGCAGGAGAGCAGCGAGCGTGAGCGCCTGGTCAACGAGTACCACAACACCAACTACTCGGTGGTCGACATCGATTTGATCGAACGCATCTACGGGATCTTCTACCGGCAGAAAGTCTCGGGTATTGCCCGACACGCGTTCCGCACCCTGACCACGATCGAAAAAGCCACCGCCACCGAGCGCGGCATCGAACTGGCGGTGCGCAACAACGCTACCGGCGAAGTCACGGTTCGCCACTACGACGCGGTGGTGCTGGCCACCGGTTACGAGCGGCAGATGCACCGTAAATTGCTGGCGCCGCTGGAAGAGTACCTGGGTGATTTCGAGGTGGATCGCAACTACAAGCTGATCACCGACGAGCGCTGCACGGCCGGCATTTATATGCAGGGCTTCTGCCAGGCCAGCCATGGCTTGAGCGATACGCTGCTGTCGATCCTGCCGATCCGCGCCGATGAAATTGCCGGGTCGCTGTATGACCACGGCAAACATCGCGGGCACAGTCGTTCGGTGGTGGATTTGTTGTTGGCCACTGCCAGCTAAAGGCGTGGGGCGGCTCTGAGGTTGCCCTCGCCAGCAAGTCCGCTCCTGCACGGGATATCGACACGACAAATATCCCGTGCAGGAGCTGGCCTGGCGAGGGGGCCCTCAACAACGCCGCACATCCTGAGTTCTGACCCCTGCCTGAAGATCCCCGCAACACCCCCTCCATAGAACAAGCGCGTTGGTATTTAGGAAAAATCCTACAGAAAGGGCGGTAGGTCTTCCGTAGTCTTGCGGCCTCATCAATCTGACCCGGGGGGCCACGTTGTCCAACAAGTCCACACGTATCCTGATCGCTGACGAACAACACTTTAATCGGCTGAGAATCGAGCGCTGGCTCAATCAGCTCGGATACTACCGGGTGGCACCGGTGCCAGACCTGGAAGAGATGCTGACTCTGGTGGAGTACGGGAGCGAGCCCTTCGATCTGTTGATCATCAACGCCGCCCTGGGACACGGACAACTCAACTTGCTGGATTTCTGCCTCGATAGCCGCCAGCTCGATCGCGTGATGATTTACGACGGCCAGCGGGCGCAACTGCCTGCGATCCCGGCCAGCGGGCAGCATAAGGTTCAAGTGAGTCATGCCTTGTTGCCGGATCTCCCCTCAATCCAGCGCCTGATGGCGCTCGTGGATCCGCTGCGACCGTCTGTCGGCACTGTCATTTCTGTCAGGTAGTCCGGTCGCGCATTCCATGCAACAGTCTATGCGCAGCTGCTGCGTCCGATTCGGGGTTTGCTCGAGGGCTGACGACGCTCGTTTGCCGTGTTTTTACCCAGGGAGTTGCCATGAAGTCAGTGCTGATTGTGGACGATCATCCGGTGATTCGTGGCGCAGTCAAAATCGTACTCAAGCTGGAGGGGTACAAACTCATCCACGAGGCTTGCAGCGGCAGTGAAGTCTTGCCGATGATCCGTGAGCACAAACCGCAACTGGTGATACTCGATCTGAACTTGCCGTTTCTCGACGGGCTGGATGTGCTGGCACGCATCAAGGCTGGCGAGGTGAATTGTCGCGTGGTGGTCTTCACCTCCCAGGAACCGGTGTTTTACCAGGATCGCTGCATGCGCGCCGGTGCCGCTGCCTACGTCGCCAAGACCAATGACCTCGAGCACTTGCACAAGGCCGTGCACGCGGTGATGGGTGGATACACCTACTTCTCGCAACTCCCAAACAGTTCAGTGTCGATGAGCACGTTGCAGCGCAGCGAAAGACAGATGATCAACAAGCTGTCAGATCGGGAATTGACGATTTTCCAGCACCTGGCCCGCGGTATGAGCAACAAGACCATCGGCGAAATCATGCACCTGAGCCACAAGACCGTCAGCACCTACAAAACCCGTTTGATTGAAAAGCTCAACGTGGATTCGTCTGTGCACCTGAGGGATCTTGCCCGGCGCAATCACTTGATCTGAATGAATACTTTACGGTGTCGGAACTGCCTCAAAAGCCTGCTGTTGCTGGGGCTCGTCCTGTGGGTGAGTGTGGTCGGTGCCGAGCCCCAAACCCTGACACTGCTGGGCCGTTCCTATATGGAAGGGGCGACCGCCGGACTGACGGCAGCCGATTCACGCTGGTTGCAGCAAAAGGGCCGGTTGGTGCTGGCAGTTTCCGCCCCGGACTATCCACCCTTCGACATCACCGCGACAGGTCATGCGCTTGAAGGCGTGACGGCGGACTACGCCGGGCTGCTCAAACAATTGTTGCAGGTGGAGGTCGAGGTTCAGCGTTATGCCTCGCGAGACGAAGCGGTCCGGGCGCTCATGCAAGGCGCCGCCGATATGCTGGGCACAGCCAACAGCTATGAGGCGCAAGATCGGCAGCTACTGATGTCCAGCGCCTATGCGGTAGATCAGCCGGTACTGGTGACCCGCACGGACTCGGCGCAAGCGCTGGACCCGCAGCTGGCCGGCAAGCGCCTGGCGATGTTGTATCACTACCTGCCTGAACACGATGTACAACAGGCTTATCCCCAGGCGCAGGTCGAACTGTTCCCTTCGACTTTGGGGGCCGTGGGGGCGGTGGCTTTCGGTCAGGCCGATGTCTATCTGGGGGATGCGATCAGCGCCCATTACCTGATCAGCAAAAACTACCTGAACAACGTGCAACTGGCGGATTTTTCGCCTTTGGAATCCGGTCGCTTCGCCTTTGCCATCCCCCGCGACAACCCGACATTGCTGCGCATCGTCAACCAGGCACTGTCGGCGATAACGGCCAATGAGCAGATGAACATCCTGCGCCGCTGGGGCGCGAGCGGGGTGTCCATGCCGGGCACGCAATCGCTGCAACTGAGCGCGGCCGAACAACGCTGGCTCGACCGGCACCCGCGCGTCAGTGTGGCCATCAACGAGAATATTCCGCCCATCACGTTCGTCGACAGTGAGGGCAAGTATCGCGGTATCGGTGTTGATGTACTGGCGAAGATCAGTCTGCGCACCGGCTTGCAATTCGACATCCGGCCCATGCAGTCAGTGGCGCAGATGATGACGGCGATCAAACGCGGTGAGGTCGACGTGCTCGCTGGCATAGGCCTCAGTTCCAGGCGTGAAGAGGACTTGATGTTTACGCGGGCGTTTCTGACCAGTCCATCGGTGCTGGTCACACGCGTGGCGCCGGACAGCCCGCGGACGCTGGATGATCTGGCCGGAAAAACCCTGGCGCTGACCCAGGGCAACATTGTCGGCGATTTCATCCGTCAATACTTTCCGCTGATCAGGTGCATCGATGCGCCTTTTACGGCCGATGCCATGGAAATGGTCGCCCAAGGCAAGGCACAAGCCGGCATCAACTCCTTGATCAGCGCCCGTTACCTGATTTCCCGGCAATACCGTGATCGCCTTCAGGTCATCAGCACGGTGGGCACCGACCCTGCGCGCAGCACGCTGGCGACCAGTCGTGATGCCACTCAATTGCATTCGATTCTGGACAAGGCATTGCTGAGTATTCCGCCGGAAGAAATCGACGAACTGATACTCCCCTGGCGCAATGATTTGATGGTGGAACAGAGCTATTGGCTGCGTCATCGCCAGAGCATTTTCCAGGCGTTCGCGGTCGCTGGCGCCTTGCTTTTGCTCGCGGTGGCGTGGATCGCCTGGCAGCGTCGGCAGATCCGTCAGCGTCAGCAATTGTTGGCCCAATTGCAGGACGCCAAGGACGCCGCCGATGAGGCCAACCGGGCCAAGACCACGTTCCTGGCGACCATGAGCCATGAAATCCGCACGCCCATGAATGCCTTGCTGGGCATGCTGGAGCTGGCGTTGAAGCGGGCAGACGAAGGCGTCACCGACCGCGCGGCCATCGAGGTGGCGTCGGATGCCGGGCAACAACTGCTGGGGTTGATCGGAGACATTCTGGACATCGCGCGCATTGAGTCCGGGCATTTGTCGCTGACACCGGAGCGGGCCAATTTGCGGGAGCTGGTGGTCACGGTGTGTCGGGTGTTTGAAGGCCTGGCGCAGCAAAAGAACTTGCGCTGGCGGGTCGAACTCGACGAACACAGCGACCGCGATGTGCTGATTGACCCCACGCGTTTCAAGCAAGTGTTGTCCAACCTGCTGAGCAATGCGATCAAGTTCACGCCGGTGGGCGAGGTCAGCCTGAGGCTGCAAGTGGACTCGACATCGTCTCAACGCCTGGCGGTCAGCCTGCGTATAGAAGACAGCGGGATCGGGATCAGCAGAGTGGACCAGCAACGGTTGTTCAGCCCGTTCGCGCAGGCCGGCAACAGTCAGCAGTCAGGTCGCCAGGGCTCCGGTCTTGGGTTGGTGATCAGCCGTACATTGTGCGAAATGATGGGTGGGCAATTGCAACTCGACAGCGTTCTCGGGCGCGGTACGCGAGTGGACATCAGCCTTGAGCTGCCCCCATTGCAACCGTTGCCCGCCATTGCAGTGCACAAGCATGACGATCAGTCACCTGGCCGGGCGTTGTTGATTCTGGTGGTCGACGATTACCCGGCCAATCGCTTGCTGCTCTCGCGGCAGTTGAGCTATCTGGGGCATCAGGTGCTGGAGGCAGAAGATGGCCAGCAAGGTTTTAAACTGTGGCTTGAGCACGAACTGGACCTCGTCATCACCGATTGCAACATGCCGGTTGCCAGCGGTTATGAACTGGCGGGTGCGATCCGCGATGAAGAACGCTTCCAGGGCGGACCGCCAGCCTTGATTCTGGGGTTTACCGCCAATGCACAGCCGGAGGAAAAGCTTCGTTGTATCGAGGCGGGTATGGACGACTGTCTGTTCAAGCCAATCCGGTTGGCTGACCTGAGCAGATGGTTGGCTGAACGGTTTGGACACCCAGCGGCCAGCGCGGTGGAACAACTTACGAGTAGCGAGTTCGACGTGAGCGGGTTGGCGAGCTATGTCGGAGCGGACAACGAACTGATCGCCGAGCTGCTGCGCGACGTGGTGGCGACCAACCGTGATGACCGCGCGCGCTTGCTGCAGGCACACGTCACTCACAACTATCCTGTCCTGAAAGACCTCGCGCACCGCATCAAGGGCGGTGCGCAGATGGTCCGCGCGCAGGCGTTGGTGGCGTGTTGTGAACAACTGGAGGGTGCTTGCGCCGAGGGCCGCGCATCGTTGATCGACGTTGCCGTCGATCAGTTGCAACAGGCCATGACGCGGCTGGACCAGAGCCTCGAGGGGCGGCGCGATTGATCCCGATTCGGTGCGATGCCCCCTGACCCCGCGTGTCTCCTGCCTCAGGCGATGTCGCTGCGGCTGAATTCCTCTCCAAGAAAATCAATCAGTGTGCGTACCGACGGCAGCAGTCCCCGACGCGAAGGGAAAATTGCATGGATGACACCGCTTTTCGGTGCCCAACCCGGTACCAGTTCAACTAGCTGGCCGGCGGCGATTTCATCCCGCACCACCACACTGGGCAGGTGCACGATGCCGATGCCAGCGACCGCCGCGTGGCGCAGGGCCAACAGATCATCGGTGACCATCCTCGGGGCGTGCCGGATCATTGCGCTGTTGCCATCGGCGCCAAACAGTTCCCACTGATATTCACGTTGCGCCGCGCCCCAGTGCAGGCTCGGCAAGCCGCTGAGATCGGCCGGTGACGGCGGGGTCGACAGGCGCTCGGCGAACGCCGGACTGCCGACCACGCTCTGGGTACTGTTGCCCAGTACCTTCATCACCATGTCGGTGTTTTCCAGCGGCGGAAAACGCACCCTCAGGGCGATATCAAAACCTTCGTGGATCAGGTCGACCCGGCGGTTGGTGCTCTCGATGAACAACTCGACCAACGGGTACTTGAGCAGATAGCGGGTGAGCATCGGCCCGACCCACGAGTTGAGCAGCGCCGTAGGGCAACTGACGCGCACCAGTCCCTGGGGCTCGGAACGGTTGCGCTCGATCAGTTCGGCGGCGCTTTCCGCTTCGACGCGCATGGCCAGGCAGCGCTGGTAATAGGCCTGGCCGATTTCGGTCAACGAACAATGGCGGCTGGTGCGGTGCAGCAGGCGCACGCCAAGGCGCTCTTCGAGCTCGGCGATGCGGCGGCTGAGCTTGGACTTGGGCATGTCCAATGCCCGTCCGGCCGCTGCGAAACCGTGGTGCTCCACCACTTGGGTGAAGTAGTAGAGGGTGTTGAGGTCTTCCATCATCGTTCTCCAGATGGAACGCTAAGACTGATTTTTGCAGTCTAGCGCAGCAAAGGTCACGGATTTAAGCTTTGTCCATGGCTTCACTCACCTCATCAGGAGACACCATGAAAAACATCATCGGTATCTACACCAGCCCACGGGCCCATTGGGTCGGCGACGGTTTTCCGGTCCGCACGCTGTTTTCCTACGACAACCTGGGCAAACACATCAGCCCGTTTCTGTTGCTCGATCACGCCGGTCCCGCTGAATTCACCCCGACCACCGAGCGGCGTGGCGTTGGTCAGCATCCGCATCGCGGTTTCGAAACCGTGACTATCGTTTACAAAGGTGAGGTGGAACACCGCGACTCCACCGGCAGCGGCGGCAAGATCGGCCCCGGCGACGTGCAATGGATGACCGCCGCTTCCGGGATCCTGCATGAAGAGTTCCACTCCAGTGATTTCGCCAAAACCGGCGGCTCCCTCGAGATGGTGCAATTGTGGGTCAACCTGCCAGCCAAAGACAAAATGGCCGCGCCCGGTTACCAGACCATCCTTGATGGCGATATCCCGAGCATCGCCCTGAAGGACAACGCCGGCAGCCTGCGTTTGATCGCCGGGGAGTTTGACGGCCACACCGGTCCGTCGCGCACCTTCACCCCCATCGACGTCTGGGACCTGCGCCTCAACGGTGGCAAGTTGTTGACCCTGGACTTGCACGAAGGTCGCAACACGGCATTGGTGGTGCTGCGCGGCACCGTTCAGGTCAATGGACTGGAGCTGGTGCGTGAAGGGCAACTGGCGCTGTTCGAACGCAATGGCGATCAGTTGAGCCTTGAGGCCAATAGCGACGCGGTGGTGCTGTTGCTCAGTGGTGAGCCAATCGACGAACCCATCGTTGGTCACGGCCCGTTCGTGATGAACACCGAGCAGGAAATCCACCAGGCGTTCGCCGACTTCCAGTCCGGCCGCTTCGGCCAGATGCACGGTTAATCCGCAGCACTTCTACAACCCGACTCTACCCAGGATGAGTAGGCCGGTTTTCAGGCCAGGGATGGCTGTTGTCCAATAGAAGGCGCAGTTTCCGGACGCGCCGTACATCGCCCGTCCAGGCCAGATCAACGCCTGGGACAACGAGGATTTCGTCAAGGCGATCAAGGCCACCGGCAAGAAACAACTGATCATTGCCGGCGTGGTGACTGAAGTCTGCGTGGCGTTCCCGGCACTGTCGGCCCTGGCCGAAGGTTTTGATGTGTTCGTGGTCACCGACGCATCCGGCACCTTCAATGAACTGACCCGCGAGTCGGCGTGGAATCGCATGTCCGCCGCGGGTGCACAATTGATGACCTGGTTCGGTCTGGCCTGCGAACTGCACCGCGACTGGCGCAATGATGTGGAAGGGTTGGGCACGCTGTTCTCCAACCACATCCCGGATTACCGCAACTTGATGACCAGCTACAGCACGCTGACCAGCAAGTAACACCGATCAAAAGTGGGAGCGAGCCTGCTCGCGATGGCGGCCGGACAGTCACTGCAAAGGTGTCTGTTCTGTCGTCATTGCGAGCAGACTCGCTCCCGCCGTGTTTTGTGTTGCTCTGACGACATCAATTGCTCCTACACTGTGGCCAATGTGTGAGATCGTTCGTTCATTGTCCTCTCTGGAGTTGCTTGATGCTGTCGTTGATCGCCGAACACCCGCTGATCTGCGCCTTGGCCCTGATCCTGATCGACTTGGTCATGTGGCGTTTGATCGACGCCAACCACTACAGCTGGAAACTGATGCTGCGGGTGGTGATTTTTTCGCTGTACAGCGTACTGCTGTTCAACGAAGGCCTGAACCCGATGGTGCCGGCGCCGTGGGTGGACAACGTACCGCTGCACCTGGCGGCCACCGGTTTGCAGATCGCCTGGTGGTTGTTTGCCGCGCGCACGCTGACGGTGCTGATCGGCGCGGTGATGATGCAGCGGGTCGGGCACACCGGGCGCTTGCTCCAGGACCTGCTCGGTGCGCTGATTTTCCTGATCGCGGTGATTGCCGCGCTGGCCTACGTCCTCGACCTGCCCGTCAAAGGCGTGCTGGCCACATCAGGCGCCTTGGCGATCATTGTCGGCCTGGCCTTGCAAAGCACCCTCAGCGACGTGTTTTCCGGGATCGTGCTCAACACCACCAAACCCTACCAACTGGATGACTGGATCGCCATCGACGGCACCGAAGGCCGGGTGATCGATATCGATTGGCGCGCCACGCGACTGCAGACGTCCCAGGGCAGCATGATCGTGATTCCCAACTCGCTGGCGGCCAAGGCCAAAATCACCAATTTCAGTCGGCCCAGCGACATGTTCGGCGTTTCCATCAGTCTGCAGATCAGCCCCCATATTCGTCCGCAAATCGTAATAGACGCCCTTGAGCGGGCCATGCAAGGCTGCCGCATTCTGTTGAGTGCGCCCGGGCCGAAAGTGGCGCTCAAAAGCTCCAGCGCTGCTGGCGCGGACTATGAAATCAGCGGCTTCGTCGCCTCGATGAGCGAGAAGCGCACGGTGCGTAATCAGCTGTTCGACCTGGCGTATCGGCACTTGCAGGCGTCGGGGATCAATTTGCTGTCGAGCGTTGAGCCCAATCTGGGAAGCGATTCTCCACGGCCACGGGCGTTGCTCGACAGTTCGCCGATTTTCTCCACCTTGCGCGAGGAAGAGAAAGAAACCTTCAGCCAGAACATGGCCCTGCAAACCTTCCGCGCCGGCGAAACCATCCTGGCGGCGGGGGAGGTCAGTGATCATTTGTTCATCATCGAATCCGGCGTGGTGTCGGTGACGTTGAACGTCCACGGCACGCTCATCGAGACCGGGCGCATGGGACCTGGGGAAGTGATCGGCGAGGCGGGCATCCTCACCGACAGTTCGTCGGCCGCCGAATTTGCCGCAAAAACCTTTTGTGCGCTTTACCGCATTGAAAAGGACTACCTCAAACCGTGCCTGGCTGCCCGTCAGGACATCAACGATGCGATGAAAACCCTGCTGGATTTCCGCTTGCACAAAGTGCAGTCGCTGATTCAGGAAGAACCGGTGGTGGTGCGCAAGAAAGGGTTTTTGCAGTGGTTGCTCAAGCGGGCGTGAGAAAACACGACCAATAACTTCCTGGATTGCGAACAAGCACATCTCGGTGAAGTGGCAGGTATTGCCCATATAGCGGCGTGTGCATTTTGTTATAAGAAATTTAAATTTTTAATCTAAAAACTGTCATTTCTGTCAGTAGGCGGAGCTACTGGTCGTGCGTAGATTTCCCCAGATATGTTTTTCTAATGGGGTAATTGCTATGTTTGACCAAAGTGCTTTCTCAGTTACATCGCAATACTACAGTCTTGAACGTCCTGACTGGCTGATTAATGCGGGTCTGGATAAGGGGCGTCGCCACGATCGAAAAACGTTGAATATTATAATGGCGCCCGGGGCGACGATTCGGTTTCGTCAGAAAACCCCGGGCGACGGCCCTGGTCATGTGTTGATGTTGCTCAATAATGACAACGGAACTGAACTGCAAGCAGCAATAAACGATCAGTGGCGCGAGTTGGTTTCAAGCGTACCGTCGGTCCCCTTTGTGAGTACACGTTATACCGATGTTGCGGGTGATATGACTGAGGTGGAAATTGAAGTAAAAGGGGGATGGAAGTTTCTTCCCATATATACGCAGGGGATGCAGGATTCCGAGTTTATTGCGATTTGGGATACGTTAGACGCTGAATATGCATTGTTTAATTGCAAGTATGCGAATATTTTGATTCCGAAGTTCGATAAGGAGGTTGTAAGGGCTTTGCAAGTCAAGCGTGGCTTGCAGAGCTTGACTGATTACTATGAAAGCGTGTTTGAATATTTTAATGAGTTGGTAGGTATTTTCTTCGAGTCGGCAGTGCCTGAGAATAAAAATATCCCCAATCGCTATTTTATGAAAGCCGATAAAGTAGGCCCGGGAGCCGCTTATTATGGTGAAAGTTGGACCGCAGAGTCCTCGAGGTCCGTAGCGGGTTTCTGGCTTGATCCTGAGCCTACAAATTGGGGATGTCTACATGAAGTAACGCATGGCTACCAAGGCAAATTTTTCGCGCATAGTTCAGTACCGATGGGTGAGATCTGGAACAATGTTCTGTCTCATTTATATCAAGAAAAAACTATGGGAGAAAATGTTTATCGCGAGGGGTGGCTGTTTGCCCTTGGTCTGGTTAATGAGGAAGAAGTCTACGAGGATGCCAAGCGCGTATTCGCTCAAGGACTTGATCTTGGTTCGGTTGAAAATTCCGGGCGTTTAATAGTGTTTTTTTATCTTCTAATCGTTTGGAAAGTTGGCGAGCATGGTGTTGCAGAGTTTTATAAGCGCTATCGTAAACTCAGCAATACAGCAGGTTTTGAATCTAGAGACTACCCGACTATGGACGTGCTGAGTAGTGTGGTGGTCGACGTCGGAAACTCCGATATCTCTCACTTTATGGATTACGTTAAGGCTCCCCTTTCCAGGCGACAATTTGCAGAGAATGCATACAGTGGATCTGAACCAGTTTACCCGCTCTATTTGATCGCCCCAGAGGAAGTGAAGTCACTGCAGGAATTGCTTGCAGTCAGGAGTCCGTTGCATTTGGTCAGTACAAGGCAATTATTGGTTTCTGGAATGAAAGGGGGAGTGATTTTTAAGTTTAGTCCAGATATTTTTGATAAGGTTTTCGGTAAGTATTTTGTTCTAAGTTCGGGGAGTGATGTTGCTCGGATGGTAAGAATTGGTGCGAGAGAGATTTTTCTCCAGGATTTACCAATCGGTATTTACAGGTTGCATCTACCATTTGTCGAGGAAGGAAAATATCAACCAGCACTTTCCTATGTGGTGGTCTCGCAGGGCAGGAAATACGTAGAATGTACTTATGTTGAAACGCTTGGGAGCGAGCTCGTTGATCAGAGTTTATATTTTAGGGGGTTGAGTAACGTTTTCTGTACTGTTCAAGTAAATGTATCCGTGGGTCGACTGATAATTGACGTTGTCAGCAAGCAGCCACATGCTTATTTTTCTGGTGTGGTCTATGCTTCACTGACTATTAAAAATGCGCAGGGTAACGTGGTTTTCGATTTACAGATGAAAGGTGATGATACCGAGTTACTACATCGTGAACTGGCGATTTCTCCGGGTTTTTCTATCGAAATAATGCACAGGGAAATGGGGGTTGATGTTTCAAATAGTTTGGCCTCGGCGGTGTTTGATGTTAGCGCTATGAATAATATTCTCAGGGTTACTGAGCGGGGGCTGGTCAATGCTGCTATAGCTACCGATGCTGGTGAGAACCTGAAAGTTGAAATTGCGCGCCTTGCCGCAAAGTTTGAGCGTTCTCCTCATTTTGTTCTTCATGATAGTTTTCCATTGAAGGAAGATTTGAAGAGGGCGATCAATATCTTTGCTGAACCTGTACGAGGGGAGCTATTTGAACGCTATAAGAAAGTTGAGTTTTCTCGTCCGGCCGTTAACGATGGTGTCGGTGGTTCGAGAGTTACCTGGATGCTAAAGGGTATTTCAGATCAATTGATCGGTTACGTGAAATTTGATTTTAATGATCGCACAGTTAAATTCGAAGTTTTTCAGGTCATCCCTCACTCATATTTTGCATCGGTATATTTGTCTGTCGTATTGACCTCGGCCAGTGGTGAAATTCGCTATCTGCGAGAGCTTCGTGGCGATGTTCTGGCGGAGTTGGAGTCGATACTGTTGCCGTTGAATGTTGGCGATACCGTCAGTGTCATGCACAGGGAGCCTTCGCGCAGTGTTATGGAAGTGGACGCCAACGGTCGATGGCTTCAAACGGGACTTGTACAGCATGCGACCCACAATGAACCACGCAGGTTGAGCCTGGCCAGCTATTGGCCGGCGGCTGCGGCAGATCCGGAGTCCTGATTCAGAGGGTGCGATTTCCCCTGACGTTGTGATCTTGGGCCGAGAATCGATGGGAACAAGACTTCAGATTCTCGGCTCAACCGACAACCAATACTGTGTCATACGGCTGATGTGCAGCGGCAGGGTATCGCTGAGCAGGCGCAAGCTGGCGTCTGGATTACGCAGGGAAAACGCCCCTGAAATCCGCAATCCCGTGATATCCGGATGGTAGCGCAACACGCCCGGCCGGTAGCGGTTCAGTTCGCCGAGCAGTTCATCCAGGCGCATGTTGTTGGCCAGCAGCATGCCTTTGTCCCAGGACAGAGTTTCGACGTCAAAACGCTGTGTGGCGTCCAGACGGTTGAGCCTGAATCTCTGACGCTCGCCGGCATTGAGGGTGGCGCTTTGGTGCAGCAATTGCGGCGTGACCACCACTTGCCCTTCGAAAACGGACGCCTGGCTGGTGGATTTGTTGGTGCGCACGCAAAACCGAGTGCCCAGCGCACGGGCCGTCCCTTGCGGGGTTTCAACGATCAAGGGCCGGACACCGAAGTCTTCGCAATGTGCGTGAGCAATGCCCGCGGTTCGCTGCCCAGCGGTTTCACCACCTGACGCGTCAACAAACGCAGGAACGTGCCGTGGGCCAGATCGGCCGCATCACAACTGTTGCCCAATTTGCGGTGCAACCAACCTTGCAGCCAACCGTGATGTTCGCTGTAGAGGTTGTGGACTTGCTGATTCAGAGGCTGATCGGCGGACGACATGACGGGCAGATACTCAACTCGGGCGTCCTGCGAGTGTGCAATTAAGAATTTATCGCATTCTAGTGGCGCGGACTGAGTGATGACAATTCACATTTCGCCCTGTCATGCAGGGCTTGCACCAGTGGCCTCCTCGACTTCTCGAATATTGGCTATTTGTACAAATCTTTCCCGGTACTAACGTAGTTCCACACCCACTTGCCCTGGAACACGCCATGCAACCGCGTATCGATTTCTACACCGCCAGCCCTGACGCCCTCAAAGCCATGATCGCCCTGGAGACTGCTGTCTCCAAGCTGCCGCTGGAAAAGCACCTGATCGAACTGGTCAAGCTACGCGCCTCGCAAATCAACGGCTGTGCCTTCTGCATCGACATGCACACCGCTGACGCGATCAAGGGCGGCGAAACCCCGCGCCGCCTGTTTGCCGTGACGGCCTGGCGTGAAGCGCCATTCTTCACCGAGCGCGAGCGCGCCGCTTTACTGTGGACCGAATCCCTGACCCAGCTCAGCCTGACCCACGCCCCGGACGAAGACTACGACGTGGTTGCAGCTCAGTTCAGCCCCAAGGAAATGGTCGACCTGACGGTTGCCATCAACGCCATCAACAGCTGGAATCGTCTGGCGGTAGGTTTCCGCAAAACCCCTCAGGCCTGATTCTTCACGGACAGTGCCGATGCCTCAATGCGCATCGGCACTCGGCGCGGCCGGTGGTTGCACCTTGCGCATCAAGGGCACCATGGCCGTGGCGATGATGAAGCAGACCATGATCATCAGAAATGCGTCGCCATAGGTTTGCGTCTGCGCTTCGCGGTAGGTCAGCAGCCACAGTTGATGCAGGCTGGCCGTCACCCCGACATCGCCGCTTTGACCCAGGACGGCGAAGTTGTTACCGACCTGGGACAGCCACTGGTTCAGCGCTTCGTTGGTGCTGTTGAGGTTTTCCGCCAACCTCGTGAAGTGCAGGTTGGTGCGGTCATTGAGAATGGTCGCGCACGCGGCGATGCCAATCGCACCACCGAGGTTGCGCATCAGGTTGAACAATCCCGACGCATGTTTGAGACGCGCCGGCGCCAACCCACCCAGGGTCAACGTCACCGCGGGTGGCACCGCCAGTTGTTGGGCAATCCCGCGCAAGGCTTGCGGCAGCATCAGTTCCTTGGCCCCCCAGTCATGGGTGATCGGGCTGAAATCCCACATCGATAACGCGAACAGGCCAAGGCCGGTCATCATGATCCAGCGCAGATCGACGCGGTTGGCCAGAAAGGCGTACAGCGGAATCGCCATGATCTGGAACACACCTGTGGAGAAAACCGCCAGGCCAATGTCCAGCGCGCCATAGCCGCGTACCCGACCAAGAAACAACGGTGTCAGGTAAATCGTGGCGAACAGGCCGATGCCGGTGACGAACGAAAAGAAACAGCCGAGGGCGAAGTTGCGATCCTTCAGGGCGCGCAGATCGACAATCGGATTGGCCACGTGCAGCGTCCGGCCGATAAACGCCAGCCCCGACAGGCCGCTGATCCACGCCGTGGTGAGGATTGTGCTGTCGCTGAACCAATTCCAGCGCGGGCCTTCTTCGAGGGTGTATTCCAGACAGCCGAGAAACAGCGCCAGAAACACCATGCTTATATAGTCGGCGCCTTTGAGTAGCGAGAGTTCCGGTTGATCGATCTTCACCAGCATCGGCACGGCGACCGCGACGAAAATACCGGGGACGAGGTTGATGTAGAACAGCCAGTGCCAGGACGAGATGTCGGTGATCCAGCCACCAATCACCGGCCCCAGCGTCGGTGCCAGCGAAGCCACGGCGCCGATGGTCGCGGCGGCGATTACCCGCTGCTTGCCGGTGAAAAACACGAACGCCGTGGTGAACACTAGCGGGATCATCGAACCGCCGAGAAACCCTTGCAGCGCGCGGAAGGCGATCATGCTCTGGATGTTCCAGGCCGCGCCGCAGAGCAGGCTGGTCAGGGTAAAACCCACGGCGGAAGCGCAGAACAGCCAGCGTGTGGAGAACACTCGCGAGAGCCAGCCGGACAGCGGGATCACGATGATTTCAGCGATCAGGTAACTGGTCTGCACCCAGGCGGTTTCGTCGGTGCCGGCGGACAGCCCGCCGCCAATGTCACGCAGCGATGCCGAAACAATCTGGATGTCCAGCAGCGCAATGAACATGCCGATGCACATGCTGGCGAAAGCGAAGACTTTGGTGGCCGTCGCCATGTTGGCGGCATCGAACGGTTGCGCCGGGGCGGCGAGGGTGCGGCTCATGGTGTGCTGGCTACGGCGGGTGCTTCAGGCGCCTTGCGCGTGTCCACTTCGGCGGTCACCGAGAGCCCGGGACGCAGATGGCCGAGGACGCTGTCGGCCGGATCAAGGTGAATCCGCACCGGCACCCGCTGGACGATTTTGGTGAAGTTGCCGGTGGCGTTCTCCGGTGGCAGCACGCTGAACTGCGAACCGCTGGCCGGCGCGAGGCTGTCCAGATGACCGTGGAATTCCTGGCCTGATAACACGTCGGCGTGAATGACCACGCGCTGACCCGGCACCATGCGCGCCAGTTGGTCTTCCTTGAAGTTGGCATCGACCCACAACCCCCTGGAGGGCACCACCGACAGCAATTGCGAACCGGCCTGGGCGTAGGCGCCAACCCGCGCGCGACGGTTGCCGATCACGCCATCCACCGGGGCGCGCAGTTCGGTGTAGCCGACGTTCAACTGTGCCAGGTCACGCTCGGCCTTCGCTTGAATCAATGCGGCGCGGGCTTGTTGTTTTTGAGTGGCAATGACGTTCAATTGCCGTTGCGCCGCCAGCAACTCAGCCTGGGCGCGATTGCTCTGCGCCTGGGCGGTCTTGAACGTGGCGTTGGCCCGTTGCGCGCTTTCCACCGAGACGGCATTGGAGCTGACCAGTTTTTTGTAGCGCGCGTCGTCATCGCGTGAGCGGGAGGTTTCGGCGCCGGCAGCATCAATGCCGGCACGGGCCTGGCCAATGACAGCCTGTTGCAGTTGTTCAGTGGCGTCGAGGTTGGCAAGCAGCGCTTCTTCGGCGGCTACCGCGCCTTCGGCCTTGGCCAGGTTGGCGCGGTAGTCACGGGCGTCGAGGCGGATCAACACATCGCCAGCCTTGACCTTCTGATTGTCAGTCACCAGAACTTCATCGATGTAACCGGCAACCTTCGACCCGATCACCGTAACGTCGCCACCGATGTAGGCATCGTCGGTTTCCTCGATAAACCGACCAGCCGTCCACCAATGCGCGACGTAAACACCGGCCAGCACCAATGCCGCGAAGCCTGCTGTCAGCAGCAGTACGCGTTTGAGCCGAGGTGGTTGGGTGGTGGACACCGGAGCAGCCAGGTCGGATTCAATCGTGGGCATGCTGGTCATTGAGGACTACCTGTCGGAGCGGTTGTGTTTATGATGGATATAATATGACGTAGGTAATATATCGTTGCAATTGCTTTTCGCTGCCGACGGTCGGGTGGTTCCGGGGGGAGGGAGGGTGATGCGAGGAGCCGCCTGTGGTCGGCTACGACCCCCAAAACACCAGAAACATTATGAAAGAAGCAGCCGGGCGCGATGCACCGGCCCCTATGCTAGCTTGAGAAACAGCTGGTCACGGCTACCAAACCTCGTAATCAAAATATGCAAGGAAGCTCGCTTATGCCGCTACAGCGGCCCATTTCTTCATTACCTGCCTGCGACGCGAACGGTAACCTTTTTCAGGTGAAAGTCTCCGTGGTGCCGATGACGAAAGCATTGGCAGAGCAATGGCACGCAAACGTCCAACCCATCGTCAACAGCCACTACTCACATGAAGGCGCAACGAACAGGAAAGTCAGAGCGGATGTCGGATGGCGCTGGCCCACGTATCTCAAACTTGTGGCCATCCATAATTACCTCACTCGTATGCCAGGTAACGCCTCTGAGAAAGGCAAGGCATTGTGTGTGGTAGTTTCCAAGGGGCAGCAAAAATTTCCTATTGGGATGCTCTCGATCGTTCCAAAATTGCATTGCAACATTCAGGGCGTTGAACGACAACGTGCGTTCACTTGGTACCTTTCTGACGCACCGTCGGAAGCTTATGAGCAGCTTTTGGGGCAGCCCGCTGTACGTGGGGTTGCAAAGGCTCTGATTGATTGCACGATTCAGGCGGCTTTGGATGAAGGTGATGACGGGGAGTTGTTGTTGCATGCGGATCCAAGAGGAGGAAGAAAACTGATCAATTTCTACGAGTCCAGCTGCAAGATGAACCGGCTGTCACCCCGCAACGGGAGCATCACCACCGTGTGGCGCCGGGGGCGAACCGATGAGTATTTTCATTTCAATGGAGCGCAGGCACAGGCTTTTTCTGCTCTCTATGACCCTCGAAGGTAGACGGGCATGGCTATGCTTTGCGCTACTGAATATCGAAAGGTAGAGTGAGTTTTATGACTGACGCCAGACCTCGACTTTCAATGGCAGAACTTGCCCATGCGCTTCGCGAGCTGAAGGGGTTCAGTGCTGATCTGGATTCTCAAAGCGGTTACGACGCATCAGTCTTGTTGATTGAAGAAATCATGGCCGATCCGATTCAGCGAGACCGCCTCGTTTTTTTGCTGGAGCAGTTTGAAGATCCGCATTCAGAGCGTGCATCCAACACCTGGGTGAATGACGGTTCCGCATTTGACCGAGCCGCAGCGCCAGCAGTCCTGGATGACCTTTGTTTTGATTTACCTACGGGGGCCGATGAGGCTTGTTTGGTAAGCGGTCCTGCGGGCGCTACGGTCAAGAGGTTCCTGAGCAAATATAAAGAGGAGATGAACTCTTCCGGATCTTTTGGCACTTGCATGACCGCCGACGCGCAATATGTCCTCAATGATTCTGCCCGTGAGTGTTACCAGTGTAAAAGTCATTCTACGTTTGACGTTGATGCCTGGACTCATGTGCTGTCGCTGGCTAAGCAGCAATTGCAGGGTGAAGCCTCACGCAGGGCTTCGTTTGTATCCAGGCTTGCTCAGGCTTTCCACGGAGAAGACCCACCGGAGTGGGAAGTTGAAAAATGTCCCATCAACAGGGATTCATTTTTAGTTGTTTTGAATCACGGTGATGATCATGCATCCATCGGTTTTGTGGGAAGTGGTCAACGAGCGTTTGTCATGTTGTCGATCAATGACACTGCTTTAACCATGAATGAATCCTTCCAGGATGCACAAAAGTTTGCGGCGCGAATCGCGGACTTTTTTAACGATGCGCCAAAGTCCGGCCACAAAGCTATCCAGCATATGCTCAGAGCCTTGTGACAATGCCACTGTGCAGGCGAAACCTTTGATCGCAGCCATTGGCAGCTCAGGTATAGCGTGCGCTGCAAATTCAACGTCTACCTGGCCGGGGAGCTGCCGCAGGCGGCGATCTTTTGATATTTGATCAGAGTGGGCGCCTCACGGCGCCCTTCTTTTTGGGTGCGCTTTAAGCCGAAAGCTGCGCCTGCAACCGCCGTCCAACAACGTCCATCAAATCGCAACCATCGCGGAGGGACGTTACCAGCACCCGTGCCAATTCGCTGTGAACGCCTTCATTGGATGCAAAACTCTCCAGCAGTTGGGTCGCGGTGCGGATTCGGTAAGCCGCAGTTTCGTGCAGTACGTCCAGCGGTGCTTCAGTGTCGATCAGCAACGACGCGATAGTGCAGTCGATTCCAGTAACAGCCATGTATCGATCCATGACAGAAAACCTCCTTTGGGAAACAGAACACGATTGCTCAGGATTGGGCAGTTGATGCTGCCTCGGGCATGTCTACAAGCGGCGCTATGTTATCCAGTGCGCGGTTGACCAACAGTTCGCCGAGCACGGCCAGCTGCTGAACGGCCAAAACTACATTCTGGCGCGAGCCCTCCATTTTGCACGCGAGATCGGTGGTGAGGACATTGATTGAAGCGAGAGTTTCGCAGGCGTGACAGAGCAAGCACTCCGTGTCGATATCCGAAACAACTGTAAAGACATGGCTTTCAGGATTGGCTCGGGTTGGACTGTTCACGCGTGCTTTGACGAGAGGGGAGGTGAGGCCGGAGAGTCTGGAACGATCAATGGCCTCTAAGGCAGCTTTGGGGGCGGTATTTTTCATGTCGGAGCTCCTTGCGAATTTAAGAAGTGTCAGTCCCTCCGGGTGGGACTTGCTGTTTACTTTACTGAAGTTGTTGGAGTGGTAAAGAGTTAGTTGGAAGTTTTTGTGTTGTTGATCAAACTATTGAACATTTGAGTAATTAAATGATTAATTTGAGGTGGGGTCGTGTTTTTTAGATGTTCAAAGCTTGGAAGGATAGACGGTTTAATTTTCCTTGTTTCTGTAAGAAAATTCCGAAAATGTGGAGTTTGAAACATGGCTTAACTATTTTTTGCTTATTTTGCAGCATGGTTGGAGTGAATGATGGTTATAAATAAAAGGTGCTTTTGAAGTGTGATGTCGAGCTTAAGTGTGTTTGGGGATCTAAAATTCGGTAAATAAATAATGTATAAAAAAGAGAAAGCAGAAATTCTGAAAGGTAATATTAAATATTTGATAAAGAGTCGCGGGGAGACTCAGCTGTCTGTTTGCAATGCGAGTGGTTTGACTAGAACTACGATATATAACATTCTTGAAGGTAGGGTTGTGAATGTCCAGCAGTCTACGGTTCGAAAGATTTCCGATTTTTTCGGGGTTTCGTATAAAGAGTTGGAGAGTGTTGACTTTGAGGAGAAAGAACTAATAGAGAGTAGCATTTCTTTGCTGGGAAATATGAATCCTGCAGCTGTTCCTATCATTAAAGAAAGTCTGTTGGTTCAAAATTTTGAAAAGCGAATTGGCGAGTTGTCAACTATTTTTCCTTTAACTTATTGCTTTGGGACGGCTTGCAACTTGGTTGGTGTGCTTTTGGAAAACGAAATTGCGGGTGCCTATGAATCAGGTGATTTGCTGATAGTGAGAAAGGGATTATCGAATATCGGTAGAGAGAAGCTGATATACGATAAGAAAACAAAGAGATTGTTTGTGGCTGATGAGGAATATTCACACCCGGATCTAATCTTTGTTGTAGGAGAAGTGATTGAGGAAAGGTTTAATGGTTAGTGGCGCCGAAAACAATAAATACAAGTTGTTGGGGTTTGAAAGTGGTAAAGGTCTTGCGGTGGTCATGATTATTTCTACCGGAAAAGTTGTTAAGGTGAGGCTGGATGAGCTATTAAAAAGCGAAATGCTGGATGATTTAACTAAGCCGGAAATAAAAGATGTTTACAGAAAGTTTTACTCTCGCGGAACAGCGGTGACAGCGTACGAGCTATCTGATCGTAACGAGGGAGCTTGGATAATCTACGTTGTACTCAATTTGCTACTTTTTGCTCTTTATACTTTTGCAAATTTCTCCGCTGCAAAGCTGGTTTATGTAGCGTGGCTTGATGTGGTTGTTACTCCAGGAGTGTTTCTTTATCCTCTAACGTTTTTGATTGTAGATATGTTAAATGAATTTTATGGGCTTGGGCTGGCGAGGAAAGCTATCTTGTTTTCTTTTGTTGGCAATGGAATGATAATTTTTTTACTGGGTTCGAGTAATTATCTCCCAGGAATGCCTGGGTGGGAGTTGGGTTTTTATTATGGTGAGGTGGTTAGCCATGTTTCGTCGGTGTTGATAGTATCGTCTATTTCTTTTCTTTGTTCTGAAAATATAAATTCTTATATTTTATGCAAGATAAAAGAGCTTACAAACTCGAGATTTCTATTTCTTCGAGTATTTTTTAGTACCCTCTTCGCAGTGATAATTGATAGTTTTATTTTTTGCTTTGTTGCGTTCTACGGCACAATGGACGCGAGAGATATACTGAATATAGTCTATGTCCAGATAGCTATAAAAATGTGTTTTGCCGTTTTTAATGTATTGCCCGCGTACGGGGCGAGATCGTTATATAAGAAGTATGTGGTTGGGCAACCGCTGGCATAGGTTCTTTTGAGTTGAGTTGACAAGTGCAACGCAGTCATTTGCAAAAAGCCGTATTTGGCCGTTTTCATTCAGAAAAAAGGGGACCGCTGATCTGCTCGATCAGCGACCCTGTTCATTTCCTTTAAACCCGTTCAAAAATCGCCGCAATCCCCTGACCACCACCGATGCACATGGTCACCAGCGCGTAACGGCCGCCGGTGCGGTGCAGTTCGTGGATGGCTTTGGTGGCGATGATTGCGCCGGTGGCGCCGACCGGGTGACCCAGGGCGATGCCCGAGCCGTTCGGGTTGACCTTGGCCGGGTCGAGGTCCAGTTCCTGGCTGACGGCGCAGGCCTGGGCGGCGAAGGCGATGTTGGCTTCGATCACGTCCAGGTCGGCGACGGTCAGGCCGGCGCGCTTGAGTGCCAGGCGCGTGGCCGGGATCGGACCGAGGCCCATCAGTTCCGGCTCGACGCCAGCGTGGGCGTAACTGACCAGGCGGGCGAGTGGTTTCAGGTTGTTGACCTGGACCGCGGTGCCGGTGGCCATGACCAGTGCGGCGGCACCGTCGTTCAGGCCCGAGGCGTTGCCGGCGGTGACCGAACCGTCTTTCTTGAACGCAGGCTTCATGCCGGCCAGTTGTTCCAGGGACGTGGCGCGCGGATGCTCGTCGACGTTGAACAGTTTGGTGCCCTTGCGATCCTGGATTTCCACGGTTGCGATTTGTTCGCTGAAGTAGCCGTTGGCGATCGCATGGGCGGCGCGTTTCTGGTCTTCAAAGGCCAGTGCGTCTTGCATTTCACGGGTGATGCCGTTGCGCGCGGCGACGTTCTCGGCGGTGATGCCCATGTGGATGCCATGGAACGGGTCATGCAGGATGCCGAGCATGTAGTCGATCACTTGGGCGTTGCCCATGCGCGAACCCCAGCGGGCGGCTGGCATCAGGTACGGGCCGCGGCTCATGGATTCGGCACCGGCACCGACGACGATATCGGCGTCGCCCAGCAGCAAGGTCTGCGCAGCATTGATGATCGCTTGCAGGCCCGAACCGCACAGGCGGTTGACGTTGTAGGCCGGGGTTTCCTTGGGGATGCCGGCGTTCATCGCGGCAACCCGGGAAATGTAGGCATCACGGGTTTCAGTCGGGATCACGTTGCCCATCACCAGATGGCCGACGAGCGCCGGGTCCACGACGGCCCGCTCCAGAGCGGCTTTCACGGCGGTGGTCGCCAGGTCGGCCAACGGCACGTCCTTGAGCGAACCGCCGAAGGTGCCGATGGCGGTACGGGCGGCGCTGACTACGTAGATTTCCGGGGTGTTCATGACTGGGCTCCTTTCGGTGGATTCTTATCTGTACTGCGATTGAGCAGGGCGTTCAAGGCTGTTTTAGCCTCATCGCTGTTGAGGCGCTGGATGAACAGCGTGTTTTCTTCGCGCAGGGTGGCTTGCAGCTCTTCCATGCCCGATTGCTTCATCAATTGTCGGGATTGGCGCAAGGCTTGTTGGGGCATCGCCGCAAAGCGCTGGGCGATTTTGGCGGCCGCGGCCAGGCATTGTTCGCCGTCATCGAAGGCTTCATTGGCCAGGCCCCAAGCCACCGCCTCGCTGCCATCGAGGCTGTCACCCAACAGCAGCAAGCGTGCCGCACGGGCCTGACCCAGCAGGCGAGGCAGCAGCAGACTGGCGCCAAACTCGGGACACAGGCCCAGATTGACGAACGGCGTGCGCAGCTTGGCGTTGCGGGTAACCAGCACCTGATCGCAATGCAACAGCAGGGTGGTGCCGATGCCGATGGCCGCTCCGCAAACCGCTGCAATCAACGGCTTTTGCAGGTGCGTCACGGCGCGCATCAGGCGGAAGGCCGGGCTGTCCAGGTGCGTCGGTGGCGCTTGCAGAAAGTCCACCAGGTCGTTGCCACTGGTAAAGCAGGTCGGGCCACCGGTCACGATGATCACCCGCACGGCGTCGTCTTCCCCGGCGGCAAACACCAGGTCGGCCAGCCGCGTGTACATGCTGTTGGTCAGCGCATTGAGCTTGTCCGGGCGGTCGATGGTCAGCGTCAGCACGCCATCGCGGTGTTCTTGTTTGATCAGGTCAGTCATGGCGCGCTCTTGCCGAATCGGTTCAACGAGCACTTTAAGCGTCAGGCAAACCCCGCCGCTATGCCAAAACGGGTCAACCGGGCTGATGCTTTTTGCCATGTCGCCGGCCATTCGGGCGCTCACACCCATTCGGGGTATGGTGCCGACCCTTGAATCCACCAATAGTAGATACATCCGCTCATCCAGAGCCGAACTCGCTTGATAAGGTGCATTTGCTATGGGCAAGACACTGCTTAAGGTGATTTCCAGTCTGTTTGTTGTACCGCTGACCCTGAACGCCTACGCCGCTGAGGTAAACGACAGCAACACGTTGCGGCTTTATAACTGGGCGGATTACATCGGCGAGAAAACCCTCGCCGATTTCGAAAAGGCCACCGGCATCAAAGTCATCTACGACACCTTTGATGCGTATGAAACCGTGCAGGCTAAATTGCTCACCGGGCACTCCGGCTACGACCTGATCGTGCTCAATGCTTCCCTCGCACCGCCGCTGATCCAGGCCAAAGTGTTCCAGCCGCTGGACAAGAAACTGCTGCCAAGCTGGACCAACCTTGATCCGAAAATCCTCCAGGACCTGCAAGGTTTCGATCCCGGCACCGCCTACTCCGCGCCCTACACCTGGGGCAGCAACGGCATCACCTACAACGTCGACAAGATCAAGGAGCGCATGCCGGATGCGCCGATCGGTTCGCTGGCAATGATTTTCGATCCGAAGATCGTGTCGCGCTTCGCCGACTGCGGCGTGACCCTGGTCGATGCGCCGACCGAAGTGATTCCGCTGGCGCTCAAGTACCTGGGCCGCGATCCTCGCAGCGCCAGGCCGGATGATCTGAAAGCCGCGCAGGAGCTGCTGTTGTCGGTGCGGCCCTACATTCGCAAATTCGATTCGGTCAATTACCTGACCAGCCTGCCCAACGGCGATGTGTGCATGGCCATGACCTGGTCCGGCGATTACGCCACGGCCATGGCCCGCGCCGAAGAGGCCAAGTTGAACATCAACCTGTCGTACTTCATTCCCAAGGAAGGCTCGTTGATCTGGTTCGACAATATGTACATCCCGGCCGATGCGCCCCACGTCGCCAACGCCCACACGTTTCTTGAATACCTGATGCAGCCGCAGGTGATGGCGGACGTCACCGACTACATCCATTACGCCAACAGCAACGCGGCGGCCACGCCCTTGTTGAATGCCGACGTGCGCAACAACCCGGCGATCTATCCCGATGCCGAAACCCGCGAACGCCTGTTTCCGCAGAAGACCCAGGACGCCAAGGACATGCGGGCCATGACCCGGGTCTGGAGCACCGTCAAGAGCGGCATCTGATTTGTTCGAACGTTAGTCAATTCGGTTAGAGGTTTATTTATGGCGACGCCAACACGCACCGTTTTTTCCCCAGCGGACGAGTCCCGGCTGGTCAAGGCCGACAAGGCCCACCATATGCACGGCTATCACGTGTTCGACGAGCACGCCGAACACGGCTCGCTGAACATCGTCGCAGGCGACGGCGCCTACATCTACGACACCCAGGGCAACCGTTTCCTCGATGCCGTGGGCGGGATGTGGTGCACCAACATCGGGCTTGGCCGTGAGGAAATGGCCGAGGCTATCGCCGATCAAGTGCGGCAACTGGCTTACTCGAATCCGTTTTCCGACATGTCCAACAACGTGGCGATCCAGCTCTGCGAGAAGCTCGCCAGCCTGGCACCGGGCGATCTCGATCATGTGTTCCTGACCACCGGCGGCTCCACCGCCGTGGACACCGCTTACCGACTGATCCAGTACTACCAGAACTGCCGTGGCAAGCAGGAAAAGAAGCACATCATTGCCCGCTTCAACGCGTATCACGGCTCTACCACGCTGACCATGTCGATCGGCAACAAGGCTGCCGACCGGGTGCCGGAGTTCGATTACGGCAATCCGCTGATTCACCACGTCTCCAACCCCAACCCGTACCGCGCACCGGACGGCATGGACGAGGCGCAGTTCCTCGAATTTCTGGTCAAGGAGTTCGAAGACAAGATCCAGTCGATTGGCGCGGACAAGGTCGCCGGCTTTTTTGCCGAGCCGGTGATGGGTTCTGGTGGGGTGATCATTCCGCCCAAGGGTTACCTCAAACGCATGTGGGAAGTCTGCCAGCGCTACGACATCCTGTTCGTCGCCGATGAAGTGGTGACGTCGTTCGGGCGCCTGGGCAAGTTCTTTGCCTCCCTCGACGTGTTCGACGTGCAGCCCGACATCATCACCACGGCCAAGGGCCTGACCTCGGCTTACCTGCCGCTGGGCGCGTGCATTTTTTCCGACCGTATCTGGAACGTCATTGCCGAGCCCGGCAAGGGCCGCTGCTTCACCCACGGTTTCACCTACAGCGGGCATCCGGTGTGCTGCACGGCGGCGCTGAAGAACATCGAAATCATCGAGCGGGAAAACCTGCTGGCCCATGTCGATGATGTCGGCGGCTATCTGGAACAGCGCCTGGCCACGCTGCGGGACTTGCCGTTGGTAGGCGATGTGCGTTGCCTGAAACTGATGGCGTGCGTGGAGTTCGTTGCGGACAAACGCACCAAGGCGCTGTTTGCCGAGGAGATCAACATTGGCGAGAAAATTCACCTGCGAGCACAGGCGCGGGGGTTGTTGGTACGGCCGATCATGCACCTCAACGTGATGTCGCCGCCGTTGATCCTCACCTACGCCCAGGTCGATGAGATCGTCGAGATCCTGCGGGTGTGCATCCTGGAGGTGGCGACCGAGCTTGAAGCGAGCGGACAGTACGCGGGCCAATGAATTCGTCAGTCAGGCTGTTACCAAGGGCTTGCTCAGCCGCTAGACTGCGGGGCATGAGCAAACCAGACGACGATACGCTGATCGCAATGCCCTTCGGGGCCTTGCACAAATGGCATGGGGGAATGCGCGAGGCATTCGCCCATATCGATGAGCCTGACGCCCTGCAATACCTGGCGTCAGCTTTGGCGCAACTGGCGTGCGTCGAGTCGATGATGATCAGCCTGGAGCGTAAGGACCGCGCGCCGCAGTTGCTGCATCAGCGCGGGATCGGGCAGCAGTATCAAGTGTCGATTCTTGAGCGCTATTTTGCCGGGGGCTATTTGCTCGACCCGTTCTGCCTGGCGGTGGAGCAGGGGTTGGCGCAAGGGTTTTATCACCTGGAGGAAATCGCACCGGACAACTTTTTCGACAGCGACTACTACAAATCCTATTACCTGAAGGCGGGCTGTTCGGAAGACAGCTACTACATCGTCGATACCGGCAATGACACGAAGATTTCGCTCAGCCTGTTTCAAGGGTTCGGAGGCGAATGCCTGTGCGCCGAGCAGTTGAATCTGCTGCGCGCCGTGGAGCCACTGGTGCGGGAATTCATCAGTGAGTTCAGTCAACGCGGGATGCTGCGCATCAGCGAGATTCAGTGCGATCAGGATCAGGGCAGGCGCGATGATCTCAAGCATCGGGTGCAGTCGGCTTTCGAGCAATTCGGCAGCGATCTGTTGACCGAGCGCGAGCGGCAAGTGGCGCACATGGTCCTGCGCGGGCATTCGGTGAAATCCACGGCCAGCCAGATGAGTATCTCCCCGGAAACCGTGCGCATGCACCGCAAGAACCTGTATCTGAAGCTGGAAGTGGGGTCGCAGTCGGAGTTGTTTGCGCTGTTCATCGAGTGGTTGCGCAAACATTGAAAGTCAAAAGCTCGCCGGAACACGCCCGAACCACATCAAACCTGGTGATTCATTCAAGGGTTCGAGTGATTGATGACATGACCCGGCTGCGCATATAGATCGATACCCAGTGCGTGAATCACTTTCAAAACCGTATGGAAGCGTGGTTTTGCGCCTGGAGCGAAGGCTTTGTACAGGCTTTCGCGGCCCATTCCGGAATCTTTGGCTACCTGTGTCATGCCTCGGGCCTTTACCACGTACCCGACGGCACGAAGAAATTCCTCATTCTCACCATCCGCTAGCACTTGGGACAGGTATTCGCTGATGGCCTCATCGCTGTCGAGCAGAGACGCCATGTCGAAAGTCGTCAAAGTCTGGCTCATGGTTAAACCTCCTTTGCCATTTTTTTTGCACGTTTGATATCAGCGTTTTGTGATGATTTGTTTGCGACGAGCTATGGCAATCCTTGCCCGCAAATCACGGATTGAGGTGTGCCATTCGCGGAAGATCGCTGTTTGCTGGACAAGATAATTCATTGCGCGACTGTATCCAAATGGATACGGCCGAACAGTCAGACATTTCTTCGATTACCGTTGATTTTTCCGCGAAATGAGTGGGGCTGTGCGGTACAGCGAGGAAGTTTTGTGGCAACCAGCCCGCTCACATTTTGATCTGTGGTTGACCGCAAGATCTGCGGTCAACAGATAGCCAGATCAATCCTCGCGTTTTACGACCAAGGTGAGAATGTCATAACTCGCCACCAGCTCACCGAGCTGATTGGTCACTTCCACATCCCACGCCACCACCCCTTGCGGGATGCCTTGTGGGCTCTTCTTGCCCTGGTCGATTTTGCGTTTGCAGGTCAGGCGCGCCTGGATGGTGTCGCCGATGCCCACTGGATTGATGAAGCGCAAGGTGTCCAGGCCGTAGTTGGCCAGCACCGGGCCGACGCCGGGGGACACGAACAGCCCGGCCGCTGCCGACAGCACGAAATAACCATGGGCGATGCGCTTGCCGAATTGCGATTCCTTGGCCGCAATGTCGTCAAAGTGCATGTAGAAGTGGTCGCCCGACAGGCAGCCGAAGTTCACCAGATCGGCCTCGGTCACCGTGCGGCGGTGAGTCAGCAGCGATTCGCCAATCTGCAGGTCCTGGAAGTAGCGACGGAACGGATGCACTTCAGTCTCGATGACCTTGGCACCGCGCACGTACTCACCGGTCACCGCCGCCAGCATGGTCGGTGAACCTTGCACCGCCGCGCGTTGCAGGTAGTGTTTCACCGCACGCAGGCCACCGAGCTCTTCACCGCCACCGGCACGCCCCGGGCCGCCGTGCTTGAGTTGCGGCAGTGGCGAGCCGTGGCCGGTGGATTCGCCGGCGGATTCACGATCCAGCACCAACAAACGACCGTGCAACGCCGCCGCCACCGGAATCGCTTTGGCGGCGATTTGCGGATCTTTGGTGATCAAACTGGCCACCAGGCTGCCTTTGCCGCGCGCGGCCAGGGCCAGTGCTTCGTCGAGGTCGTCGTAGGCCATCAGCGTGCTGACCGGACCGAACGCTTCGATATCGTGGGCGCCACCTTCGGCGTGCGGGTCGCGGGCCTGCAACAGGGTCGGGGCGAAGAACGCGCCTTTGTCGACATTTTCACCACGCGGTTCGAAACCGTCGCGTGCGCCAAACAGCATGTCGCTGCTCTGCAACAGCGTTTGCAGCCGCTCGGCCACGTCCTTCTGCTGATCATGGGAAGCCAGTGCACCCATGCGCACACCGTCCACCGACGGGTCGCCAACCACCACTTTTGCCAGGCGATCACGCAGGCGCGTAGCCACGGCATCGATGTGTTTGGCCGGGACGATGGCGCGGCGGATGGCGGTGCATTTCTGCCCGGCCTTGGTGGTCATTTCCCGGGCGACTTCCTTGATGAACAGCTCGAACTCTTCGTCATCCGGGGTCACGTCCGGGGCGAGGATCGCGCAGTTCAGCGAGTCGGCTTCGGCATTGAACGGCACCGAGTTGCGAATCAGGTTCGGGTTGACCCGCAGCTTGGCCGCGGTGTCGGCGGAGCCGGTGAAGGTCACCACGTCCTGGCCTTGCAGGCGGTCGAGCAGGTCGCCGGTGCCGCCGATGATCAGTTGCAGGCTGCCCGCTGGCAACAGGCCGGATTCGTCCATCAGGCGCACTACGGCTTCCGTCAGGTAGCTGGTGGCGCTGGCCGGTTTGACGATGCACGGCATGCCGGCGAGGAAACTCGGGGCGAACTTTTCCAGCATGCCCCAGATCGGGAAGTTGAACGCGTTGATGTGCACCGCCAGGCCACCGCGAGGCACCAGGATGTGGGTACCGGCGAACGTGCCCATTTTGCTCAGCTGCATGGCCGGGCCTTCGTGGACGACGTTGCCCGACGGCAGTTCTCGGGAGCCGAGGCTGGCGTAGGTGAACAGCGTGCTGTTGCCGCCCTCGATGTCGATCCAGCTGTCGGCGCGGGTGGCGCCGCTGTGGTGGGAAATCGCGTAGAGCTGTTCCTTGCGCTCGCTCAGGTACAGGGCTAGCGCCTTCAGGCGTTGGGCGCGTTGCTGGAAATCCAGTGCCATCAAACCGCTGATGCCCTGGCGACGACCGTGCTCGATGGCCTCGGCGAAGTCCGGGCGCTCCTCATGGGTGCGGGCGATTTCATGGCCGTCGATGGCACTGCGCAGGACCTGCGCGCCGTGTTGGCCGATCCAGCGACCGGCGATGAAACTTTGCAGGATGGGGGCATGCAGTGCAGGTGAAGAGGACATCACGATTGCTCCTGGTCAGGAAGGATTGTGGCGCGGCCTCGACCGCGCCAGTTCGGAATTACCAAAGCGCCACGGTGTAACCGACGATCAGGCGGTTTTCATCGAGGGCGGTCGTCAAGCCATTGCCGGAGCGGAAGGTCACGTTGCGCCAGCGCAGGCTGACGTTCTTGAACACACCGCTCTGGATGACGTAGCTGATATCGGTGTCGCGCTCCCATTCGCGCCCGTTGTCGACGGTGCCGGCCTTGACGTGGCGACCGTCGGTGTAGCGGGTCATGAAGGTCAGGCCGGGAATGCCTTGCGCCGCGAAGTCATAGTCGTAACGCAGCTGCCAGGAGTCCTCGTCGGCGCGGGTGTAGGTGTTGTAGGTCACCAGGTTGACCACGTACGGGTCACCGCCATTGAGGAACGGAAAGGCGCTGTCGCCAGACAGTTGCTGGTAGCTGGCGCTGACCTTGTGGGCACCGTGGGACACCGTGAACATGCTGTTGAAGTTGCGGTTGTCGATGCGCCCGGCCCGCTCGGCGCCGTCGCCACGGCTGTCGAAATAGCGCACATCGCTGCGCAGGTTGAAGCCGTTGCCCAGCGGTTGCGTGTGAATCAGTCCGACGAATTGCTGGCGGTAAATCTGTTCGAGCTTGCCGTAGTAGTAGCTCACGTTCAGTTGCGGACTGAACGCGTAGCTGCCGCCACCGAAGTCGAAGTGATCGCTGCTGGCGGCGCCGTAGCCGATGTCATCGTTGCTGGAAGAATCGCGCAGGTTGGCCTTGGTCAGGCGTCCGGCATTCACCGTCAGGCCGTTGATCTCCTGGCTGGTCAGCAAGCCACCTTTGAAGGTCGAACCCAGCAGGCGCGTGTCGTTGTAAGTCGCCACGGGCAACAAGGGCTGCAGGGTGCCGAGTTTCAATACGCTTTTGGATACCCGCAGCTTGCCGGTCAGGCCCAGTTCGCTGTAATCGCCGTCGGGCTCGTGGCTCTGCGGGCCAAACGGCAGCAGCCCGGTGCCACGGCGATCCGCGCTGGAGTCGAGCTTGAGCCCCAGCTCACCCAGTGCGTCGAGATCGAAACCGAAGGTGCCGTCGGTGAACCCGGATTCGACCCGCGCAGTGAACCCCTGGGCCCATTCTTCGGCCTTCGATTGTGGTGCGTTGTCCTGACGGAAATCGCGGTTGATGTAGTGATTACGCATTTCGATACGGGCCTTGCTGTCGCCAACGAAGTCGGCCATGGCGCTGGGCGCGATCATGGGCAGACTCAATGCGGCGGCCAGCGAAAACAGTGATTCGTAAGGTGCGGTACGTGCGGGTTTCATTGTTTTTATTCCCTGCCAACGGATCGATCGTCGTTTAGTGTTTGCTGGCGCCGGAGGCACCGATGCCGGTCATCGAGCGAATGAACTGCGCCAGATAACGGCCGCGCTCCAGGGCGGCACGGGGCGAGGCGTCGGTGACGGAAAACAGCCATGCACTAAAGAACGCCAGGCTCATGGAAAACAGCGCCGGGTTGGCGTACGGGAACAATGCCTTGTCGTGATGCATCACGTTGACCCAAACCGCCGGACTCAGCACCAGCAGGACAATCGCCGAGACCAGTCCGGACAGGCTGCCAACGACCGCACCACGGGTGGTCAGGCCTTTCCAGTACATCGAAAGGAACAGCACCGGGAAATTCACCGAGGCGGCGATGGCGAGTACCAGGCCCGAGAGGAAGGCGATGTTCTGCGACTCGAACAGCAGGCCGAGGATGATTGCCAACACGCCGATGCACAGGGTGGCGATACGCGACACGCGCATCTCTTGTTGTTCGCTGGCCTGGCCCTTGCGCATCACGCAGGCATACAGGTCGTGGGACACTGCCGAGGCGCCGGACAGCGCCAGCCCGGCCACCACCGCCAGAATGGTGGCGAAGGCCACCGCCGAGATGAAACCGAGGAACAGGTTGCCGCCCACGGCCTGGGCCAGGTGCACGGCGATCATGTTGCCACCGCCGATGATCGCGCCGCTGGCGTCACGGAATGCCGGGTCGGTGCCAACCATGACGATGGCGCCGAAGCCGACGATGATCAGCAGCAGATAGAAGTAACCGATGAAACCGGTGGCGTAGAACACGCTTTTACGCGCTTCCTTGGCATCGCTGACGGTGAAAAAGCGCATCAGGATGTGCGGCAAACCGGCGGTGCCGAACATCATGCCCAGGCCCAGGGAAATCGCGTCGATCGGGTTGGACAGCAAGCCGCCGGGGGCCATGATCGCGCCGCCCTTGGCGTGCACGGCAGTGGCACCGGCAAACATCGCTTCGGTGCTGAAACCGAAGTGCTTGAGCACCATGAACGCCATGAAACTGGTGCCGAACAGCAGCATCACGGCCTTGATGATCTGCACCCAAGTGGTGGCGAGCATGCCGCCGAAGGTGACGTAGAAGACCATCAATACGCCGACCAGCATCACGGCGTAGAGGTAGTCGATGCCGAACAGCAATTCGATCAGCTTGCCGGCACCGACCATCTGCGCCACCAGGTACATCAGTGCCACGGTCAGGGTGCCGAACGCCGAAGTCAGGCGCACCGGGGTTTGTTCCAGGCGATAGGAAACCACATCGGCGAAGGTGTATTTACCGAGATTGCGCAGGCGTTCGGCAATCAGGAACAGGATGATCGGCCAGCCGGCCAATACGCCCAATGCGTAGAGCAGGCCGTCGTAGCCGTTGAGGAACATCATCGCGGAAATACCGAGGAACGAGGCCGCCGAGATCATGTCGCCGGCAATCGCCAGACCGTTCTGAAAACCGCTCATGCCGCCGCCAGCGGTATAGAAGTCGCTGGCGGAGCGGGTGCGCAGTGCCGCCCAGCGCGTCACGCCGAGGGTGAACAGCACGAACACCAGGAACATGCCGATGGCGTTCCAGTTCAGCGGGCGGGACGCGCCGTCGGCGGCCACCGCCAGATCAGTGACTGCCGCCAGCGGCAGCAGGAACAACGCGAGAAGACGGCTCATCGGGCGCACTCCTGCTTGAGTTTTTCATTCAGCGGGTCGATCACGTTGTTGGCGCGATAGACATAGAAACCGGTCAGGGCAAAGGCCAGTAGCACGATCACCACGCCCACCAGCATGCCCACGGTGGTCACGCCGCCGCTCAGGGATTGGCCGAGGGTAGAAGGGGAGAAAGCCACCAGCAGCACGAAGCCGTAATAGATCACCAGCATGGCCAGGCTCAATGACCAGTACAGCTTCTGTTTGCGACGAACCAGCTGGATGAAATCCGGGTGCTGGCGGATGAGTTCTATTTCCTGGGGTGTCATGACGCGCGCTCCTTTGTTGTTTTTGTTTTGGGTGAAACGGTGTATTCGGGTCGATCGCTGGACCCCTGTGGGAGCGAGCCTGCTCGCGAAGACTGCGTATCAGGCACCACCAGTGCCGGATCTGATGGCCTCTTCGCGAGCAGGCTCGCTCCCACAGGATTTGTCTCGGATATCAGAGCTGATCGAAATCCAGCACGACCTTCTCGCTGATCGGGAAGGCCTGGCACGACAGCACGTAACCGGCAGCCACTTCGTAGTCTTCCAGGGCGTGGTTGCTGTCCATTTCCACTTCGCCTTCGATGACCTTGCACTTGCAGGTCGAGCACACGCCGGCCTTGCACGAGTAGGGCAGTTCGGCGCCTTGGGCATTGCCCGCATCGAGAATGCTCTGGCTGTTGCGCGGCAGATCGAACGCCAGGGCGCGGCCGTCGCTGATCACGGTGATCTGGCTGATCGCTGAATCCACCTGGCGCGCCGCCTCACGGGCTTCGCGTTTTTGCTGGCTGCCAGCGGCGGCGAACAGTTCGAAATGGATACGCCCGGGCTGCATGCCCTTGGCCTTGAGACTGTCGCGCACGGTTTCGGTCATTTCCTGCGGGCCGCAAATGAAGGCGGCGTCGAGGGCTTTGACGTCGAGCCAGCGGCTGAACAGTTGCTCGCATTTCTCGGCGTTGATCCGGCCGTTGTACAGGTCGACGTCCTGCTGTTCGCGGCTGAACACGAAGATCAGGTTCAGGCGTTGCAGGTAGCGGTTTTTCAGGTCTTCGAGCTGTTCGCGAAACAGCGCGCCGGAGCTTGAGCGGTTGCCGTACAGCAGGGTGACGCGGCTGTGGGGTTCGGTTTCCAGGGTGGTCTTGATGATCGACAGGATCGGCGTGATGCCGCTGCCGGCCGCCACCGCCAGGTAGTTGCCATGGCGCGCCGGGTCGAGTTCGACGCAGAAATGCCCGGCCGGCGGCATCACTTCCAGGGTGTGCCCGGCTTTCAGCTGTTCGTTGGCAAACGCCGAGAAGCGCCCGCCGGCCACACGTTTGATGGCGACACGCAGTTCACCGTCGTTGACGCCGGTGCAGATCGAATAGGAGCGGCGCACTTCTTCACCGTCCATGTGCGTGCGCATCACCAGGTGCTGGCCCTGGGTGTAGTGAAAGCTGTCTTGCAGTTCCTGCGGAATCTCGAAGGCGATGGACACCGCATCACGGGTCTCGGCGCGCACGTCCTTGATGGTCAGGCTGTGAAATTTGCTCATTGTTGTTCTCCAGCTGGGACGGACGATTCGCCGCTCAGATGCACTTGAAATAGTCGAACGGTTCCCGGCAATCGACGCAGCGGTACAGGGCCTTGCACGCGGTGGAGCCGAACTCGCTGAGCACCTCGGTGTGGGCGCTGCCGCATTGCGGGCATAAAACCAGCGGGCTTTCACCGAGCAGGCTGCGCTTGCTGGTGCTGCCCTCGGGCGGGGCGATGCCGTAGGCGCGCAGGCGTTCGCGACCGCTGTCGCTGATCCAGTCGGTGGTCCAGGCCGGGGTCAATTTGCGCTCCAGCTGCGGCGCCTTGAACCCGGCGAGTTCCAGGGCTTCGCGGATGTCGCTTTCGATCACTTCGGTGGCCGGGCAACCGGAGTAAGTCGGCGTTACCACCACGTGAAGGTGACCGGCCTGCCAATCCAGATCGCGGACGATGCCGAGGTCGACGACACTGACCACCGGCACTTCCGGGTCCATGACTTCGCACAGGATCGCCCACGCGGCAGCCAGGTCGGTCGGCTGAGCCGGCCGGGCGCCGAGGTCGCTGGCGATCAGCTCACCAGGTTGCATCGGGGTACGCTCGTGGCAGGAACTGCATTTCGGCCAGCAGAATGCCCAGGTGTTCGGTGTGCAGGCCTGTGCGTGCATTCAGGTAGAAATAGCTTGGCGTCGCGGGGACGGGCAGGGTGGCGCTGCTGAAGATCTGCTCGACTTTGGCTTGCCACTGGGCGGCGACGCTGGCGATGTCCGGGGTGATGCCGGCCGCGCACAGTCGCTGTTCGCTGTCATCGGCAGCGATCAGTTCAACGGTGAAGCGCCAGACCTCGGGAATCGCGGCGAGCATGCGCCGATTGCTTTCCTCGGTGCCGTCGCCCATACGCTCGATCCATTCGCCGGAGCGGCGCAGGTGATAGGTCACTTCCTTCACCGCCTTGGCGGCAATCCCGGCGATACGCTCGTCGCTGGACTGGCTCAGGCCCTGCAGCACCGGCAGATGCCAGGCGTCATAGAGGAACTGCTTGAGCATGGTCACCGCGAAATCGCCGTTGGGTTGCTCCACCAGCAGCAGGTTGCGGTAGGCACGCTCGTCACGACGGAAGGCCAGATGATCGGCGTCGCGGCCGTCGTCCAGCAATTCGGCGGCGTATTCCAGCCAGTTACGCGCCTGGCCCACCAGGTCGAGGCCGACGTTCATCAGCGCCAGTTCTTCTTCCAGCGCCGGCGCCTTGCCGCACCATTGGCACAGGCGCTGGCCCTGGATCAGGGCGCTGTCGCCGAGGCGCAGCAGGTATTCGATCAGATCGGTCTTGTTGTTCATGGTCGACCTCACATGTGCCCGACTTCGGCCGGCAGCTCGTAGAAGCTGGCGTGGCGGTAGACCTTGTCGTCCGACGGATCGAACAACGGATCTTTTTCGTCCGGCGACGAAGCGGTGATCAGTGCCGAAGGCACCACCCACAGGCTCACGCCTTCGCTGCGACGGGTGTAGAGCTCGCGCGCATTCTCGATGGCCATGGTGGTGTCGGCGGCATGCACGCTGCCGACGTGCTTGTGGTTGAGGCCGTGCTTGCTGCGCACGAAGACTTCGAAAAGGGTCCACTCGGACATATCAGTTACTCCACATCAGGTGGCCGGATCAGGCGGCGTTCTTGTTTTGTTTTTTGCGGGCATGGGCGACGGCGGCTTCACGCACCCAGGCACCGTCTTCAATCGCCTTGCGGCGGGTGGCGACGCGTTCCTGGTTGCACGGACCGTTGCCCTTGAGCACTTCGTAGAATTCGCTCCACTGGATTTCGCCGAAGTCGTAGTGGCCGCGTTCGGCATTCCACTTCAGGTCCGGATCGGGGCAGGTGCAGCCCAGCAGTTCCAGTTGCGGGATGGTCTGGTCGATGAAGCGCTGGCGCAGTTCGTCGTTGCTCTGGCGCTTGATTTTCCAGGCCATGGATTGAGCGCTGTTGGGCGAGTGTTCGTCGCTTGGGCCAAACATCATCAGCGACGGCCACCACAGGCGATTGATCGCGTCCTGGACCATGTCTTTTTGCGCCTGAGTACCGTGGCGCATCATGGTCAGGAGGATTTCGTAGCCCTGGCGCTGGTGGAAGCTCTCTTCCTTGCAGATACGGATCATCGCCCGCGAATACGGGCCGTAGGAGGTGCGCTGCAACACCACCTGGTTGACGATCGCCGCGCCATCGACCAGCCAGCCCACCGCGCCCATGTCGGCCCAGTTCAGCGTCGGGTAATTGAAGATGCTCGAGTACTTGGCCTTGCCGCTGTGCAGCTTGGCGATTTCTTCGTCGCGGTCGGCGCCCAGGGTTTCCATGGCGCTGTACAGGTACAGGCCGTGGCCGGCTTCGTCCTGAATCTTGGCCATCAGTTGCAGTTTGCGTTTGAGCGATGGCGCGCGGGTGACCCAGTTACCTTCGGGCAGCATGCCGACGATTTCGGAGTGGGCGTGCTGGGAGATCTGCCGGATCAGGGTCTGGCGGTAGGCATCTGGCATCCAGTTCTTGGCTTCGATCTTGATTTCTGAATCGATTTTTTCCTGGAAGGCGCGTTCCTGTTCGGACATCTCCGAGAGGTCCTTGATGCGCTTGACGCCGGTTTCTACGAGCTGTGCGTACATTTTTCAGTTCCCGCCTTGAATCTGTTCTGGGGCATGGAGAACTTTATAAGCGATACAGAATTTAATATCAAACATAAAATGACGTGTCGTAATTGTTTTTTGTATCGCTTTGGGATGAATGGGGGGAGGTCGGCGTACATATCCATTTCTTTGGTAACGGCCACTGGCGGTTTCGCCCTTACGGCGACTTACTTTTTTTTCAAACGCCAAAAAAAAGTAAGCAAAAAAAGGCTCGCCCCGAGCGTCCGGCCCCTCGCTAAGGCTCGGCGTTCCTTCGCTCCGGCATTCATCCGGGGGCATTGCCCTCCGGTTTGCTTCGCTGCACCTACATGCAATGTGTTCGACTGCGTCGAACGGCGCTGCGCGCCAATCCCCGGATGAACGCCTCCACTCAGCCTTCCGAGGGGGCGGGTGGATCAAGGTCAAGATCAAGAGCTGCAGGCGAGCTAACGCTCGGCCTGTTGAGTGGTGAAGAGCTCGGGTGTACTCAGATCTACTGTAGGAGCCGGCTTGCTGGCGATAGCACCCTGCCAATCACCCAATCATTACCAAATGCCCCAATCCAACTGTGGGGCCAGCCTGCTGGCGATAGCGCAATGTCAGGCGCAACGATGTCGTCTGAACGGCCGCCATCGCCAGCAAGCCGGCTCCTAGAGGGGGAGATGCGCACGAACCCTATAAACAGGCCGGCTGGTAGGCCGCCTCGCGGTGCTGTGGCGGTATTCGCCCCCTCGAGAGGCCGAGTGGAGGTTCTGCGCAGTGGGCAACCCGGCATGGATGCCGGGTTAGCCGCCCCCGGCCATGGATGGCCGATGGCGGCGGGCCCACGGAGCAGGACCGGAGCGAGGGCATGCCGAGCCACAGCGAGGCACCGAACGAAAGGGGCAAAAGCGCTTGGTTACTTGGCGCTTTTCCAAGTGACCCGCCGTAAGGGCGGAACCCTAAGTGGCCGTGACCACAGCAACGGATATGTACACCAGCAATGACACGGTCGGCTGTCAGGCCGCCATCGCTGGCAACCCGGCTCCCACAGGGACTGCGCGGATCAAAAAAACACAAAAAAAGCCCCGCAAAAGCGGGGCTCAAAAGGGTGCAGCAGTCATGCTTTAGGACGTTTATCCAGCACGTGGCAAGCCTTGCCTTCCGACCGCTTGATCGAATGAAACGGCTGCAAAACGATCCGTGAACTGATGCCGATATACGTCTTGATGTGCTTGCTCAGCTCCGCGCAAACAGCCTTCTGCTGGTCATCGCTCAGGTGCTGGTGCTCAGCTTTCAACTCGACATGCACGTCCACGCTGTCCAGGTTGCCATTGCGATACAGATGGATCTCATAGCACTCGGCAAGTTGTTTAACTTTCAAGACCTGTTCTTCGATCTGCGTCGGGAACACGTTGACCCCGCGGATGATCAGCATGTCATCGCTGCGGCCGGTGATTTTGTCGATGCGGCGCATCGGTCGTGCGGTGCCCGGCAGCAGGCGCGTCAGGTCGCGGGTGCGGTAGCGGATCATCGGCAGGGCTTCTTTGCTCAGGGAGGTGAACACCAGTTCGCCCATCTGCCCGTCCGGCAGCACTTCACCGGTGACCGGGTCGATGATTTCCGGGTAGAAGTGGTCTTCCCAGATCGTCGGGCCGTCCTTGGTTTCGGCGCATTCCATGGCGACGCCCGGGCCCATGATTTCCGAGAGGCCGTAGATGTCCAGGGCGGTTATCCCCAAGCGTGCCTCGATGGCGTTGCGCAGTTCGGCGGTCCACGGTTCGGCGCCGAAGATGCCCAGGCGCAGGGCCAGTTTGTGCGGGTCGATGCCTTGGCGCTCGATTTCGTCGGCAATGTTGAGCATGTACGACGGTGTGACCATGATGATGTCCGGCTGGAAATCCTTGATCAGTTGTACTTGTTTTTCAGTCTGGCCACCGGACATCGGGATCACCGTGCAACCCAGGCGTTCAGCGCCGTAATGCGCGCCGAGGCCGCCGGTAAACAGGCCGTAGCCATAGGAAATATGCACCTTGTCGCCACGACGGCCACCGGCCGCGCGGATCGAACGGGCGACCACGTTGGCCCAGGTGTCGATGTCGTTCTGGGTGTAGCCGACCACGGTCGGTTTGCCGGTGGTGCCGCTGGAGGCGTGCAGGCGCACGATGTCGTGCATCGGCACGGCAAACATGCCGTAAGGGTAGTTGTCACGCAGGTCGGACTTGGTGGTGAACGGAAACTTCGCCAGGTCGTCGAGGGATTTGATGTCGTCCGGGTGCACGCCCAGCGCATCGAAACGCTGACGGTACAGCGGCACATTGTTATAGGCGTGGTTCAGGCTCCAGCGCAGGCGCTCCAGCTGATGCTGGCGCAGCTCGTCGATGCTGGCGGTTTCCAGCGGGTCCAGCACAGGGTTCAACACGGCTTGGGCAATTGGCATGTTCATGTGTTCACTCGAATTGTTTTTGTGTTCCAGCCCCTACGTTCAGGGGCTTTGAGTGCATGCCCCAAGGATACCTCTCGGCTCCCCGGGAATCGTGATTCTTTAGTGGGATAGACGCTCGATGATCAGCGCGATCCCCTGGCCAACCCCGATGCACATGGTGCACAGGGCATAGCGGCCGTTACGTTCTTCCAGCTCGTGCAGAGCGGTGGTCACCAGGCGCGCGCCGCTCATACCCAACGGGTGGCCGAGGGCGATGGCTCCGCCGTTGGGATTGACCCGTGGGTCGGTGTCGCTCAGGCCGAGTTCGCGCAGCACCGCCAGACCTTGTGCGGCGAAAGCTTCGTTGAGCTCGATCACGTCCATGTCCGCCAGGCTGAGGTTGGCCAGTTCCAGCACCTTGCGCGTGGCCGGCACCGGGCCGATGCCCATGATGCGTGGCTCGACGCCAGCGGTGGCCATCGCCACCACCCGACCACGTGCAATCAGGCCGTGGCGCTTGGCGACTTCCGGGCTGGCCAGCAGCAGCGCGCAGGCACCGTCGTTGACCCCGGAGGCGTTGCCGGCGGTGATGCTCCCGCCTTCGCGGAATGGCGTGCCGAGTTTGGCCAGCTGCTCCAGGGTGGTATCGCCGCGCGGATGTTCATCGTGCTCGACCACTTTGGCCGGGCCTTTGCGCTGCGGGATTTCGACCGCAACGATTTCCTTGGCCAGACGCCCATTGGCCTGGGCGGCAGCGGCGCGTTGCTGGCTGCGCAGGGCGAAGGCGTCCTGGTCGGCGCGGGAGATGTTGAACTGTTCGGCGACATTCTCTGCCGTTTCCGGCATGGAATCGATGCCGTAGGTCTGTTTCATCAGCGGATTGACGAAGCGCCAGCCGATGGTGGTGTCGAACATCTCGGCCGCACGGGAAAACGCCTGCTCGGCCTTGCCCATCACCAGCGGTGCACGGGACATCGACTCAACGCCACCGACCAGCATCAGCCCGGTTTCGCCGCTGCGAATTGCCCGGGCGGCGGTACCGATAGCGTCCAGCCCCGAGCCGCACAGGCGATTGAGGGTGGTGCCCGGCACGCTGACCGGCAAACCGGCCAGCAGCGCCGACATGCGCGCGACGTTGCGGTTGTCTTCGCCAGCCTGGTTGGCGCAACCGTAGATCACGTCGTCGACGCTGTTCCAGTCGACTTGCGGGTGACGGCGCAGCAGTTCACGCAGCGGCACCGCGCCAAGGTCGTCGGCGCGCACGCTGCTCAGGACACCGGCGTAACGGCCAATCGGGGTCCGGACTGCGTCGATGATCAGGGCGTCATTCATTCGGGTTCTCCTGCGTCAGCACCGGGCCGCGCACTTTGTAGGATTTGCCATGGAACAGGGCGATCAACTGGCCCTGCTGGTTTTCGATGCGTACGTCGTAGTTGCCGGTGCGACCCGAACGGCTCTGCTCGATGCAGTCGGCATTCAGCGTGTCGCCCAAGCGCGCCGGGGCGATATAGTCGATGCTGCAACCGATGGCCACGGTAGCCTCGTTGTAGCTGTTGCAGGCAAAGGCAAATGCCGAATCGGCGAGGGCGAACAGGTAACCGCCGTGGCAGGTGCCGTGGCCCTGGAGCATGTCGGCGCGTACGGTCATGCCGACGCGGGAGCAACCGGGGCCGGCCGAGAGCAGGCGCATGCCCATGGCCTGGCTCGCGGCGTCGCGCTGGAACAGCGATTGCGCGCACTCGCTGGCGAGGGTCATGGCTTCGTGGTTAGTCATGGAATGTTCTCCCTTCGGCGACGCGACGGCGCAGCAACAGCGACGGCCGATAGCGTTCTTCGCCATAGCTGGCTTGCAGGTTTTCCAACACGTTCAGGATGTGTGGCAGACCGACGGCGTCGGCCCAGGCCAACGGGCCTTGCGGGTAATTGACCCCGGCGCGCATGGCCAGGTCGATGTCGCCGGCCGAGGCCACGCCTTGCAGCAGCGCATCGGCGGCTTCGTTGGCGAGCATTGCCACGGTGCGCAGCACGGCGAGGGCCGGGCTGTCGCTGAGCAGGCTGACCTTGAGGCCGGCGCGTTGCAGCAGGGCGATGCCTTGCTTGAGCGCGAGCGGATCAATGCCCGTCGCATGACTGATGGCGATGCGCCGGGCTTTGCCGTAGTCGAACGCCAGGTCCAGCAGGATCAGGTTGCGCAGCCCGTCTTCACGAGCCCGCTGACACGCCATGCGTCCGTCGCTCAGGGCCAGCACGGCGTCACCGACCCGCAGCAAACCCTGGCCGTCACGCTGAACAATGTCGATGCCTTGTTCACGCAGGCGCACCAGCAAGCCCTGGGCAATGCCGAGGTCGCCTTCGACAGCACAAGCGTCGACTTGCGCTTCGCTGCTGATCTGCGCGGCTTGCGGACGTTGCGCATCTGGGCTGTAGCTATAGAAACCCTGACCGCTTTTACGCCCCAGGCGTCCACCGTCCACCAGTTCTTTCTGGATCAGCGAAGGCAGGAAGCGCGTGTCCTGGTAGTAAGCGTCGAATACAGAACAGGTCACGGCGTAGTTGACGTCATGGCCGATCAGGTCGGTCAGCTCGAACGCGCCCATGGCAAAGCCGCCGGCCTCGCGCATCAACGCATCCAGTGTCGGGCAGTCTGCCGCGCCTTCCTGAAGCAGTCGCAGGCTCTCGGCGTAGAACGGCCGCGCCACCCGGTTAACGATGAAACCTGGCGTGGAGCGGGTGTGCACCGGTTTTTTGCCCCAGGCCTTGGCGGTGTCATACAGGCACTCGGCGAGTGCCGGATCGCTGGCCAGACCCGAAACGATTTCCACCAGTGCCATCACCGGCGCCGGATTGAAGAAGTGCAGGCCCAGCAGACGTTCTGGATGATCAAGCTGCGCGGAAATGCGGGTGATCGACAGCGACGAGGTGTTGCTGGCGAGGATGCAATGCTCGCCGCAGATGCCTTCGAGCTGACGGAACAGCGTGCGCTTGACCTCAAGGTTTTCGACGATGGCCTCGATGATCAACTCGCAATCGGCCAGGGCTTCGATGGCTTCCACCGCGTGCAGGCGAGCGATGGTTGCACTGCGCGATTCGGCCGACAGTTTGCCATTCTCGACCCGCTTGCCGAGTTGCCGGTCGATGCCTTCAATGGCTTGCGCGGCAGCGCCAGGGCGGTTGTCCAGCAGCAGCACCGGATGTCCGGCCTGCGCCGCGACCTGGGCAATGCCCGCGCCCATGGCGCCGGCACCGATCACGGCAATGCGTGCAGATGTGTTCAATGCGGTCATGACTCAGCGCCCCTTGAAGCTTGGGGTGCGTTTTTCCATGAAGGCGCCGACGCCTTCGCGGTAATCCTCGCTGCGCCCGGCCAGACGTTGCAGGTCGCGCTCCAGCTCAAGCTGTTCGTCGAAGCTGTTGCTCAGGCTGGCGTTCAGGCTGCGCTTGATCAGTGCCAGGCCGTAGGTCGGCTGGGTGGCCAGGTGGCGGGCCAGTTTCAATGCTTCGTCGCGCAATTCGGCGTCGTCCACACACTGATAAATCAAACCCCATTGCTCGGCCTGCTCGGCGCTCAGGCGATTGCCGAGCAGGGCCAAAGCCTTGGCGCGGGCCATGCCGACAAGGCGCGGCAGGGTCCAGGTACCACCGGAATCAGGGATCAGCCCGATCTTGCAGAACGCCTGGATAAAACTCGCCGAACGCGCCGCCAGCACCAGGTCGCAGGCCAGTGGAATGTTAGCGCCGGCCCCGGCGGCCACGCCGTTGACCGCGCAAATCACCGGCATCGGCAGGTCGCGCAACTGGCGGATCAACGGGTTGTAGAACTTCTCGATGGACTCCCCCAGATCCGGCACGGCGCTGCCCGGTGCGACATTGCGGTCGCTCAGATCCTGCCCGGCGCAGAAGCCGCGACCTTCGCCGGTCAGCAGCAACACGCGCACGTCCGGGTTCTGCCGCACCTGCTTGAGCGCTTCCTTCACCTCGCCATGCATCTGCGTATTGAAGCTGTTGAGCTGTTCCGGACGGTTGAGGCTGAGCAGGGCGACGCCGGCCTCGATGGAAAACAGGATGTGTTCGAAGTTCATGGTCTTGGCGCTCTCTTGGCGATCTCGAATTCGGTGATTACTGGCCGGTGAAGGTCGGCAGGCGTTTTTCCTGGAAAGCGGCGATGCCTTCATTGCGGTCGCGGGTGCCGGCCAGCACGGTGAAGGCATGGCGCTCGAAACGCAGGCCGCTGGCCAGGTCGGTGTCCATGGCCTTGAGCAATGCTTCCTTGGCCAGGCGGACCGCCAGTGGGGCTTTGCCGGCGATAGTGCGGGCGATGTGCAAGGCGCGTTCGACGGTCAATTCCGGTTGGGTGACTTCGCTGACCAGCCCGGCACGCTGGGCCTGACGGGCGTCGATCGGCTCGCCGGTCAGGACCATCTGCATGGCCATGGATTTGCCGACGGCGCGCAGCAGGCGTTGGGTGCCACCGGCGCCAGGCATGATTCCGAGGTTGATTTCCGGTTGGCCGAAACGGGCGTCTTCGCCGGCAATGATGATGTCGGCGTGCATCGCCAGCTCGCAGCCACCGCCGAGGGCGAAGCCGTTGACGGCAGCGATCAGCGGCTTGCTGAAGCGGGTGATGGCCTGCCACGAAGCCTGGCGCGGGTCGTCGAGGATGCCGACCAGATCACGCTCGGCCATTTCCTTGATGTCGGCACCGGCGGCGAAGGCTTTGCGGCTGCCGGTGAGCACGACGACGCGGGTGTCCGGATCGGCCTGGGCGGCGCTCAGTTCGTCCGCCAGTTCACCCAGTAATTGAGTGTTGAGGGCGTTCAATGCTTGCGCGCGCTGCAGGGTAATCAGGCGGACGCCAGGCTCGATCAACTCGACGGCAAGGGTTAGAGGCATGGCGGATGCCCTCACGGTGCACGCTCGGCGCGGTGCCGGCTCGTTATTGGATCGGCCGCAGGGGCCGGTTTTGCCCAAGTATAGCTACAACGTGATACGTAAAAGCAATACTGAAATAGAATTAATGTGTCTAATTGGTCGGATGTTGAGTTTGGCATATCGCCGATTGAGCGACACTGATGGTGCGTTTTATCCCGATTTTATTGGGTTTTGTGCTGGATTCAGGGCCGTGCAGGCGTTCGTCGGAAAGGCCGGTTTCAAGTGATACGGTTTTTAGTCTTTGTACTGGTAAAAATGATGTGATACAAAATGAATCATTATTTGCATCGCTTTGTGAAGGACGCCTCCATGACCTGCTACAGCCTTGATGGCCTGACCCCGGTGGTAGACCCGACTGCTTATGTGCACCCGTCCGCCGTGCTGATCGGTGACGTGATCATCGGCCCGCATTGCTATGTCGGTCCGCTGGCCAGCCTGCGCGGCGATTTCGGGCGGATCGTGCTGGAGGAAGGCGCCAATCTGCAGGACACCTGTGTGATGCACGGCTTCCCGGACAGCGACACCGTGGTTGAACGCAACGGCCACATCGGCCACGGCGCGGTGCTGCATGGTTGCCGCATTGGGGCCGATGCGCTGGTGGGCATGAATGCGGTGGTGATGGACAACGCCCGGATCGGCCCGCGTTCTTTCGTTTCGGCGGCGGCGTTCGTCAAGGCGGGTTTCGAATGCCCGGAGCAGTCGCTGATCATGGGCGCCCCGGCCAGCGTCAAGCGCACCCTCAGCGATCAGGAAGTGACGTGGAAGCAGGCGGGAACGCGTGAGTATCAGCAACTGGCCAAGCGCTGCCTGGAACAGATGCAGGTCTGCGAACCTTTGAGCGAACCGGAGCCGGACCGCCCGCGGATCAGTGACAGTGGTTTGCGGCCCAAGGGCAATACCGCATGAACTCAGAACTCCTACAAGGGGATTGGGCTTAACCCCATGGCTTTCGGTATATTCCTTTTCTTTTTTCGCTCGGTACGCCCATGTCGTCCCTGACACCTTTGAACCATCTGATTACGCGCTTCCAGGAGCAGACGCCGATTCGCGCCAGTTCCTTGATCATCACGTTGTACGGTGATGCCATCGAACCCCACGGTGGCACCGTGTGGCTGGGCAGCCTGATTCAATTGCTCGAGCCGATCGGCATCAACGAACGGTTGATCCGCACCTCGATTTTTCGTTTGACCAAGGAAGGCTGGCTGACGGCCGAGAAAGTCGGTCGCCGTAGCTATTACAGCCTGACCGGCACCGGTCGCCGGCGTTTCGACAAGGCCTTCAAGCGGGTCTACAGCACCACGATGCCGGCCTGGGATGGTTCCTGGTGCCTGGTGATGCTGTCGCAATTGACCCAGGACAAGCGCAAACAAGTGCGCGAAGAACTGGAGTGGCAAGGTTTTGGTGCGATTTCGCCAGTGGTCCTGGCTTGCCCGCGCAGCGACCGAGCCGATGTCAACGCGACCCTGATTGACCTCGGCGCCCAGGAAGACACCATCGTCTTCGAGACCACCGCCCAGGATGTGCTGGCCTCCAAAGCCCTGCGCCTGCAAGTGCGCGAGAGCTGGAACATTGAGGAGCTGGCGACTCACTACAGCGAGTTCATCCAGTTGTTCCGACCGCTCTGGCAAGCGCTTCGCGAGCAGGAAAACCTGCAACCGGCCGACTGCTTTCTGGCGCGGATCCTGCTTATTCACGAGTACCGCAAATTGCTGCTGCGTGACCCGCAACTGCCGGACGAATTGTTGCCCGGCGATTGGGAAGGGCGTGCGGCCCGGCAGTTGTGCCGCAATATTTACCGTTTGATTTACGCCAAGGCCGAAGAGTGGCTCAACAGCGCACTGGAAACGGCCGATGGTCCGTTGCCGGATGTCGGTGAAAGCTTTTATCGGCGTTTTGGCGGACTGAAATAGCACGTCATTGTTCAGGAAGTGGTGCGGTTCAGGAGACTTGAAGCATCCCGATGTCGTGTGGATTGGCGTAGACAATAACAATAAGCCTGCGTGAGGCCTGACATGATTTCTACAACCGCACAGCGCCAGGATGGGTTCGATCAGTGGATCCATCAGATCAACCAGATCTGCGGCGCATTCAACGCACAACCCCTGGGCAGCGACTTTGCCGGGCAGATCCGCGAGTACCGTAGCGATGCCCTCAAACTCAGCTTCGTCGATGCGTGCCAGGCGCGGCTTTACCGCACGCCGCAGCAAGTGGCGGAGGGCGAGGGCGGCAAGTATTTTGCGGTGTTCCAGCTCGATGGCACCGCGGGCATGGCCCAGGGCGACGATAAGGTGCTGTTGTCCGCTGGCGATATCACGCTGATCGATGCCTCGCGGCCCAGTGACTTCACCTACAGCGAAAACTCCCGGCAGTTGTCGCTGATCCTGCCTTATCAGCTGGTCGAGCAAACCCTGCGTTTCAATCAGGTCAGATGCGGCCACCGGATTGCCGCGACGTCACCGATCGCCATGCTGTCGCACCGGCTGATCCTCGATGCTACGCGTCAACAGCACCTGACACGGCAAGAAAGCGAGGCGACCCTGGAAGCCATTGTCAGCCTGCTGCGTCCAGCCATCAGCCAGACCGAAGATGGCACGGACCTGCACGAGCGCACCTTCCGCAAGACCCTGAGTGTTATCGATCAGCACATCCGCTCGGAAGAGCTGTGCCCGGAATGGCTGGCGCGGGAAGTCGGCATGTCGACCCGAGGCCTGTACCGGATGTTTGCCAAGAAAGGCCTGGTGGTCGCGCGCTACATCAAGAACCGCCGTCTGGACCTGTGCGCCGAATCGCTGCGGCAATCGGGCAAGGATCAGAAGTTGTCGGTGCTGGGTTACTCGTGGGGGTTTTCTGATTCGAGCTATTTCTCGACGGCGTTCAAGTCGCGCTTCGGCATTGCGCCGGGGGAGTATCGCAAGCAGTACGCCTGAGGCATTTTCATGAGCACCGAATAATCCTGTAGGAGCTGGCAAGCCAGCTCCTACAGGGGGCATTGCATGGTTACTTCGGTGAATTGAGATTCAACGTCGGCGTTTCATCGAAGAAATTCCACGGCTTGAGCAGCACATGCACCCACTCGGTCGGCATGATCGGCCACTCTTCGGCGCGGGCAATGTGGGTGGTGCCGGTGGTCAGCCAGACCACGTCGTCGGTGTTCTCGATGGACTGGTTATCCTGGGTGAATTGCCCCAGCCCCGAGTCCTTGTCCGAGCGGTTCGGGTATTTGCCTTCCGGGTACTTTTCCTCCGGGTTGTATTGCGTTACCCACAGTTGTTTGTCCATGAAACTCAGGCGGTGATAGAGCCATTCGTCCTTGCCGAAATTGGCACCCTTGGCCACCGGGTGCGTGCCGCCGGCATACGGAATCAACTGATAGGAAACCGGGTTGCCGACTTTGTTTTCCTTGCTGAAGTTGGTCAGCAGGCGCACGGTCGACGGGTCGAATTTCTGCGCCGCCTGCTGTTCGCTGGTGACCACTTTAGTCTCGGTCTGCATGGTGCTGGTGCGCGGTCCGCCACGGTCGTTGGGCAGCACCACCGGGTTCACTTCCACCAGTGAGTTCTGCTCGCCGTCGACGTCCATATCGAGGCGGAAATTGTAGATGTGCTGGTGCGTGGTACCGACGATATTGTGGTCGAGCAGGGTGCCGTAGCGCGTGTCTTCCTTGGCGGTGTCTTCGTGCATGGTCCTGGACTTCACACCCTTGACCGCTTCGATCCCGGTGGCGCCGGCGTCGATGCCGAGGGTGCCGTTCTGCTGGAAGACCCAGTCGAAGATGTAGTCGTAGTTACCCACGGTACTGATCCAGCGCACCACCAGTTCACGACGCTCGGTGCTGAGGTTGGGCTGGCCCATTTCCTGGTGTTTGTACTCTGGCCCGGCGTAGCGCTCGAACACCGCAATGGCGCGGGGAATCGCGGTCGGTGCGCCGGTGTAGTCGGCGATGGTGGCGTCCAGCAACACGGCGTTTTCCGGGGCGTCTTTGCCGCGGGCAATCGGCGAGGTCAGGGTGCCCATGCCGTATTCGCCGGAATCGAGGTAGGCCTTGAAGTACCAGCCGACATCCGGGTCGCCGTAAGGCACGATCATCCCGCCCAGCGAACCTTCGTACATGATTTTGCGTTTCTTGCCCTTGTCGTCATAAGTGACGGTGGACAGGATCGGCCCGACCCGCGAGTCGAGGCGCACGTGGAAATCCCAGTTCTGCCAGTGAATGCTGTTGCCGCTGATGGTGTAGTTCTTGCCTTCGGGTTCGATGATTTCCAGCGGCTTGACCGCCACGCCCTGGCGTCCACGCCCGTCATAAGGCGTGGGTTTGAGCGGCACTGGAATCAGGGCTTCGTCTTCGATCTTGATCAGTTTTTTCTGTTCCAGATCGACAATCGCCACCAGCCCTTCGATCGGGTGCGCCCAGTAATTGCCGTCACCGACATTCAGGTAACTGACGATTTTCAGCAGGCGCTTGTCCTGCGCCAGGCCGTCCTTGCCGTCGAAGTAGCCGACAGTCAGCGGTGTGGCCACAACCTTCTTCACATCATTGATACCGCGCTTGGCCAGGGCTTGCGCGTATTCCGGGCTGGTTTCCACGGCGGTTTGCACCGTGGCGAAATCGTCCAGCAACAGCATGCCGTGGGCGCCTTGCACGGGTTTCCAGGACTTGAGTTGTTGGCTGTCCAAATCCACCAGCGCTTCGATCACATGTTTGCCGTCCAGCACCACGATTGAGGCCTGGCGCGGCTGGGTGACGTTTTGCCCGGTGTAGATGAAGTTCCACACCTGATCCTTCGGCGGTTCCTTGACCGAGACCTCGGTGAAACGAAAGCCCGGTTTGTAGTGTTCCGATTGCTTGAGGATATCCACTGCCGCGGTTATTTCAGCCGCGCTCAACGGGTTGAGCGGGCTGGGGCGGGTTTCGACGACGAAGGTCTTGTCCAGGCCGGACTGGAACACCTGGTTGATGAAATCCTTGGACATGAACGCGGTGTGGTGCTTGAACACCACCGGCACCGTCAGCTCGATACGCTTGCCGTTGAGCATGGCCACTTTGCTGTCGGGCTTGACCTTGAGGTAGACCCCGTCCTTGGCAATGGTGAACAGGTTCGAATAATCGTCCCACTTGACCGTGGCACCAAACGCTTCCAGACCCGCTTGCAGGGGAACCATTTCTGCCTGACCGCCGTGGGCCTGGGCATTGCCGGCCCAGAAAGGCAGGCCGAGGGCGCTCAGGGAAATGGCCAGGGCGAGGCGGGCAAGCGGTGATCTTTTGGGCGATGCGTGGTTGCTGGGCATGTGTGCATTCCTGGGGAAAAGCCGGTGACTGGCATTCTTGCACTTTGCTACAACCCGTCGCCGACTGCATTCGGATTTCTGCCAAATTGCTTGGGATACCTGCCTTTGCAGGCGCCAGTTCGCAAATCGTTGCCATGGGTTAATAGGAAGCATTACTATTCACGCCCCCGTCTCCACAGCACACCGAAATGATCCCCAAGCTGCCCCGCAGACACGGCTTTTTCGAGCATTACGAAGAGTTGGTTGGCACCTGGACCCGTCGCCTGAGAAACCGTCAGCAGGCTGAGGATCTGGCCCACGATACCTTTGTGCGCGTGCTTGAATCGGATTCGACGGCGGTGGAACAACCTCGGGCCTACCTGCATCAGACCGCGCGCAACATCGCGGTTGACGGTTATCGGCGTGAGGATCGACGGGGCGCCATGGAGTCAGAGGCGATCGATCTCAGTGTGTCGTCGACCGGCGACCCGGAGCATTTCATGCATGCGATCCAGTTGGCCGAGTCCATCGAACGCGCGCTCACCGAGCTGCCGATCAACTGCCGCAAGGTGTTTGTCTGGCAGAAAATCGAAGGCCTGACCCAGGCTGAAATCGCCGCACGCCTGGGTCTGTCCAAGAACATGGTGGAAAAGTATATGATCCGCACGCTGCGGCATCTGCGCGACCGTCTGGAGGGGCAGCAGCCATGAGGTACAGCGCCTGCATAAGGCGGGTCGGCGGCCATTGTTCATCCCCAGCCAAACAGGAACTTCCATGATGGATACTCGTGCTTGTGCGTGCGGGCAAACAACCGTTCGTGATGACGCGGCGCGTTGGTTTGTGCGTTTGCAGGACCCCGTCGTCGATACCGAAGCGCAGGTCCGGTTCGAAACCTGGCTGGACGAACACCCTCAACACCGACACGAATTCGAATTGCTCCAGGGGCTGTGGAAAGCCGCCGACCTGGTGCCTGCCGCGCGCCTGCAAGCGCTGTGTCAGGACCCCCCGATGCGCCACAAGCGTCGCCCCATGGTGCGCTATGCGGTGGCCGCCAGTGTGCTGGCGGTGGCGCTCGGATTGGGACTGTTCAGTGGCCTGAACCGACCGTCGCCGTACACTGCAGAATTTTCCACTGCGCTCGGCGAGCGGCGTCATGTGGCGTTGCCCGATGGTTCGGTGGTCGATCTGGACAGCCGCAGTCGCATTCAGGTGCGCTTCGAGAAGGACCGTCGCAGCATCGAGTTGGCCGAAGGCGAGGCGATGTTCAGCGTCCAGCATGACACCCGGCGGCCCTTCGTCGTCGATGCCGGCAGCGGCAAGGTCACCGTCACCGGCACACGTTTCGATGTGCGCCGTGGCGCCACCGAGACCCGGGTCGTGGTGGAGCAGGGTACCGTCAAGGTTCAGGGGCACGCTGCCGCGGACAATGATTTCGTCAGCCTCACTGCCGGCCTCGGCACCCACGTCGATGCGCACGGCAAAGTCGCGGCAGCCTATACGGTCAATCCGGCCGAGCTGACCGCCTGGCGCAACGGCAAACTGGTGTTCAACAACGCCAGCCTGGCCGACGTTGCCGAGCAAGTCTCGCGCTATCGAGAGAAGCCGCTCAAGGTTGGCAGCCCGGCAATCGGCAATCTGCGCCTGACCAGCGTATTCAGATCCGACAACACCGATGCGTTGCTCAAGGCCCTGCCGAGCATCCTTCCGGTGGCCGTGCGTACCCTCGATGACGGCAGTCAGGAAATAATTTCAAAATAAAATTCAGGTTTTTTTCGAGTTCATCGTCTTCCTGTTCAACTGCAACTGGTTTGCATTAACAAGCGCACACTCTTGCGATCCACAGGACTACGTTCGACGTGAAAAAATCCACCGCTAAAAACAACAAACTTCCCTGGTTGCCGCTGGCACTCGCGCTGGCGGTCAACGTTGCGATGCCCCAGGCTTTTGCGGCCGACGCCATTCATATCCGGGCGCAGCCATTGGGTCAGGCCTTGAGTGAGCTGGGTCAGCAAACGTCGTTGCAGGTTTTTTTCAGCCCTGAACTGGTGGCTGGCAAGCAGGCGCCAGCGGTGGACGGCAATATTGCGCCGGAGGAAGCGCTGCGCCAGTTGTTGCAGGGCAGCGGCCTGCAATACCAGATCAATGAAGGCTCGGTGACCTTGTTGCCGGCACCGACAGCGGCGGCCAGCGGTCCGCTGGAATTGGGCGTGACCGACATCAAGGTGGTCGGCGACTGGCTCGGTGACGCCGATGCCGCCGTGGTGCAGAACCACCCGGGCGCGCGGACCGTGATCCGCCGCGAAGCGATGATCGAACAGGGCGCGATGAACGTCGGCGACGTGCTCAAGCGCATACCGGGTGTGCAAGTGCAGGAGGCCAACGGTACCGGTGGCAGCGATATTTCCCTGAACGTCGGCGTTCGCGGCCTGACGTCGCGTCTGTCGCCACGTTCCACCGTGTTGATCGACGGCGTGCCCGCCGCGTTCGCGCCTTACGGTCAGCCTCAGCTGTCCATGGCACCGATTTCCTCTGGCAACCTCGACAGCATCGACGTGGTACGCGGTGCCGGTTCCGTGCGTTACGGACCACAGAACGTTGGCGGTGTGATCAACTTCGTGACCCGCGCGATCCCGGAAAAAGCCTCGGCAGAAATCGGCACCACCCTGGAAACCTCCCAGCACGGTGGCTGGAAGCACATCGACACGTTGTTTGCCGGCGGCACCGCCGACAACGGCATGGGCGTGGCGCTGTTGTATTCGGGTGTGAACGGCAACGGCTACCGTGAGCGCAACAACGGCAACGACATCGACGACGTGATCCTCAAGACCCATTGGGCGCCCACTGATGTGGACGATTTCAGTCTCAATTTTCACTATTACGACGCCAGCGCCGACATGCCCGGCGGCTTGACCCAGGCGCAGTACGACGCCGATCCGTTCCAGTCTGACCGTAACAACGACAACTTCAGCGGCCGCCGCAAGGACGTGTCGTTCAAGTGGATCCGCCAGCTCGACGACCGCACCCAGGCCGAAGTGCTGACCTACTACACCGACAGTTTTCGTGGCAGCAACATCGCCGCCCGCGATCAGAAAACCATCGGCTCGTTCCCGCGTACCTACTACACCTTCGGCATTGAACCACGGGTGTCCCATGTGTTTGACGTCGGCCCGACCACCCAGGAAGTCAGTGTCGGTTATCGCTATCTGAAAGAGGCCATGCACGAAGAGGCCAGCCGTCTGGCGCTGAACAGCGCCAACGAACCGGTGGCGCGTCCGGGTTCCGATGGCCATGTCTACCAGGACCGTACCGGCGGCACTGAGGCCAACTCGGTGTACGTCGATAACAAAATCGACGTCGGCAACTGGACCGTCACCCCCGGCATTCGCTTTGAACACATCAGCACCGACTGGCATGACCGCCCGGTACTCGACACCGCCGGCCGGCCGGTACCGGAAAAGAACCGCAGCATCGAAAGCAACGAGCCGTTGCCGGCGCTGAGCGTGATGTATCACCTCTCCGATGCGTGGAAACTGTTCGCCAACTACGAAACCTCGTTCGGCAGCCTGCAGTATTTCCAGCTTGGTCAGGGCGGCACGGGTGACAGCACCGCCAACGGCCTGGAGCCGGAAAAAGCCAAGACCTACGAAATCGGCACGCGCTACAACGATGAGGTGTGGGGCGGCGAAGTGACGCTGTTCTACATCGACTTCGATAAAGAGTTGCAGTACATCAGCAACGATGCGGGATGGACCAACCTTGGCGCGACCACTCACCGGGGTGTTGAAGCGTCGGTGCACTACGACATGGCCGCATTGGACCCGCGTCTGGATGGTCTGACCGCCAACGCTGGTTTCACCTACACCCGCGCCGTGTACGAAGGCGAGATTCCGGGCTTCAAGGGCCGCGACCTGCCGTTCTACTCGCGCCAGGTGGCCACGGCCGGCCTGCGTTACGACATCAATCGCTGGACCTACAACATCGATGCGTTCGCCCAGTCCAAGCAACGCTCACCAGGCGTGGCTGTGAACGCGGATGGCAGTTTCACCAACAACTACATCACCGAAGGCACCGCCGATGGTCGGTACGGCGACATTCCGGGCTACGTCACCTGGAACGTGCGCGGCGGCTATGACTTCGGCCCGCAGGTGTCGAACCTGAAGGTCGGCGCGGGGGTGAAAAACATCTTCGACAAGCAGTATTTCACCCGCTCCAGCGACAACAATTCGGGCATGTACGTGGGTGCGCCGCGTACGTTCTTTGTGCAGGCCAGTGTGGGGTTCTGATAGACCGGGGAGCCTTTATCGCTGGCAAGCCAGCTCCCACAGGATCGTAGTCGTACACCTGAGTTGTGTTCACCGCGAACTCTGTGGGCGCTGGCTTGCCAGCAATGCCTTCAGACTTTTAGCGCCTTCCCGCCAATCGCCACAGCCACCAGCAATAGCGCCATCAACCCAAAGGCGAAACTCAAACTGGCGGCATGGGCGACAAAGCCGATCAGCGCAGGCCCCGCAAGAATCCCTGCATAGCCCAACGTAGTAATGGCCGGCACGGCGATGCTTTCCGGCATGACGGTTTGCTTGCCCACGGCGGTGTACAGCACCGGCACGATGTTCGAGCAACCGGCACCGAGCAACGCATATCCGGCCAGTGCCGCTTCCCAGCTTGGGGCGAAGGTCGCCAGACACAGCCCGGCTGCCGCTGTCAGTCCACCGAACACCATCACCCGTGTGGCGCCCAACCGCCGTACGATTTTGTCACCGGTCAAACGTCCGGCCGTCATGGTCAAGGCAAATGCTGCGTAACCAAGCCCTGCATACGCCGTATCTATTCCCCGCTCTTGCGCCAGAAACACTGCGCTCCAGTCCAGCGCAGCGCCCTCGGCGAGGAACACGATGAAGCACATGCCACCGATGAACAGCACGATGCCATGGGGAACGGCGAACGCCGGCCCGGAACTATCGCTGCCGTAGGGCAACATGTGTGGCGCAGCTTTCAGCAGGGCGACCAGCAGCAGGACGATCACCCCCAGCATTGCGCCCAGCGGCGACAATCCCAGGCCAAGCAGACCACTGACACCCCCCGCGCCGACGATCCCGCCGAGGCTGAACAGACCGTGAAACCCCGACATCATGTTCTTGCCGCTGGCGCGTTCGACGATCACGGCTTGCAGGTTGACCGTTGAATCCACCGTGCCGAGCCCCGCGCCGAACATAAACAGCGTGCCGATCAAGGCCGGAATCGATGACACCGTGGCCAGCAGCGGAAGCGCCGCGCAGATCAGCAGCGTCCCGCCGGTCGCCACTTTGCGGCAACCGAAGCGCGTGGCGAGGATCCCGGCCATCGGCATTGCCAGAATCGAACCCACCCCCAGGCACAGCAGCAACAGACCCAGCGTGCCTTCATCCAGCCCGGCCCGCGCCTTGGCATACGGCACCAACGGCGCCCACGCGGCAATGCCGACCCCGGCGATGAAAAAAGCGACGCGCGTGGACATTTGTTCCAGGCGTCCGGGAACGAATGAGGTCTGGGTGTTGAGGTTGGTCATATCAATCCTTGGCAAAAAACGTCGCGTCTCCAAGGGACAGTGATCGTGCGGCGAGGTTTCGATCAGCGTCCGCCAGGTTTTGCGTTCCGACAGGCAGACATCCTTGCACAGCCGATGCGTGTTTCGCGATAGTGAGCCCGACCGATCATTCCAGCAGGGAGACCGCCATGGCGCGGATGTACGATGCCCGGGGCAATATCTACATGGTTGTGGCGCCGCAAGCGCTGCGCAGCCAAGGCATAGACTTGCCGGATCAAGCCAGCCAGGCTGCGCAAACCCGCGAGGGCTGGGCATTGGCGGCTATCGAGGCGTGCTGTTCCTGGGCGCCGGGAGAGCAGCCTCCCGGCAGCAAGGATCATCGCAGTGATGGTTTGCTGGTTGGTCCGTTCCAGTCCTTGCCACCCTTCGACGTGTTGATCGTCAACACCGATGGCACGCTTGCCGAACGCAGTGGCAACGGCCTGACGATCTTCTCCCAAGCGCTGAGTGACCAAGGGCTATTGCCCCTGGACCAGGCATGCGTGCTCAGGGTTCATCATGACAAGACCGATTTGGTTTCACCGGGGGAAACGTTGGTGAAGGCGGCGCAGGTCGACGGGGTGCAAGGCTTCTGGCTCGATTTGGGGCAACCGGCTTTCGGCCCGCAGGCGGTGAGTGCGCAGGGCGTTGAAAGCGTGACGTTCAATGGTCGTGAGCTGAGCCATGTGCATCCGTTGGCAGTGTTGAACGGCGCGTGGACGCGCAGTCAATTTGTGCGGGTGGGTAATCCGCATTGCGTGACGCTGGTGGACCGCGCGGATGCGTTACCGAGCAATGAACAAATGCGCGAGCCGGTGTTGGACGAAGGGCTGACACGCATCGCCTATGCCATGCCAACCGGTGCAGGACAACCATGCCCGGCGGGGATCAATCTGCAATGGGCGATGCATGAGGGCGGGCAGCGTGTGACCGCGCGGGTATTCGAGCGCGGCGAAGGGCCGACAGCATCGTCGGGCACCAGCGCCACCGCGGTGGCGTGTGCGGCCTGGCGGGTGGGTTGGGTGACTGCCGGGGAGGTGAGGGTGACCATGCCCGGTGGTACGGCGCCAATCTTGCTGGAGCAAGAGCGGGGGGAATTGAGTCGGGTCAGCCTGTTTGGTACGGCTCGGTTGGTCTGATGTCGCCGTTATCGGATCGCCACCCCAAGTAAACCCGGCATCTGTGGACATGTCCTACAGAAATCTGGCAGAGCGACATAGGAAAGGTCTTTTTCACTGTATTCAGGACGTGTAAGTCAAATCATTCTTTATAGAGAAAGTTGTAGATTTGCTCATGACGGAGTTGACTCCCAACTCCACTGCCAAGGAACGGTGGCATGGCATTTGATGCTTTTTTGAAAATCAATGGTATCCCGGGTGAAGCGCTTGATGAGCAACACAGGGATTGGATCGAAATTACCGGCTACCGCTTCGGCACCCAACAGGGAACGTCGGCTACGGCCAGTTCTGCAGGGGGCGCTTCTTCCGGGCGTACCACCGTTTCCGATTTTACGTTTACCAAAACCCTGGATAAATCCAGTAGCAAACTCCTGGAAGCCAGTTGCGCAGGTGAACATCTGAAAGATGTTGTATTGAGGTTGCACCGCGCAGGAGGCGAAAAACTCAAGTACTTCGAGATTCAGCTGGAAGAGGTAATCATCTCCAGTTATTCGCAAGTTGCAAATGATGGAGTCCCTACTGAAACGATCAGTCTTGATTACGGGCGCATAAAAACGATCTACACCCAGCAAAAACGTACGGACGGCGCAGGCGGCGGAAACGTGGCCGGTGGGTGGGATCGTATTGCAAATAAAAAATGCTCGTGAGGTTTAGTTGATGTCAAAGGCCTACATTTTTATCAATGAGCATGTGCAGCCATATTCATATTTAAAGTCGAATTTGAATCTTGGGAAGAAATCCAGTGTCAAGTTTGATGTGCTGAATTCGCATGTTATCAATACGGTTGTATTGCCCGGTGAAATAATCATTGTTGGCGATGATTCAGTATCGATCTGCACCGCCGAAGAAGCGTTTTATATGCGCAAAGCGTTGGAAGTCCATTTGGCGATTATGACGAATGGAATGCAGAGTGATGGTTTTTTAGTTGAAAATCACGAGCTTTTGACAAGGATTCTCGGTTATTCATCCATAGGGATTGGCGCGGTGGGGGGCGCCTGGAGCAAGCACCTGGATGGCATCAAGAAAACCCTCGAAAATATTGAAACCGCTCATGGTGAAATTCCCAGAAATGGTGGCGCTGGCAGTCGAGATGCTTTTTATGCAAAGCGTAAGGCGCTATTTGAGAAGCTTGATGGTCAATTAAAAAGCTTTGCCCGATTTGGGTCCGGTTTACGTAACCAAGGCTCGATCAAGGACATGCTGGGCATCTCCACCAAAAGCTACCTGCATACAGGAACCATAGCCGGCTACGCTGAAACCATTAATGGCGTGGCGAAAGCTTCGAGTCTCATGAAAAAGGGTACATACCTTGGAGTCGGTCTGAGTGTCACTGCGACAGGTGCTTCAATTTATAATGCATGCACGACTGGGCGTGAGGATCAATGCAGGAAAGCTAAATATGTAGAAGGAGGGAAGTTGTCCGGGGGCCTTTTCTTTGGAGCTTTGGGAGGGGCGGCTGGTGGTTATGGAGCTGCGCTAGGATGTGCCCTCGTATTCGGGATCGCTACCGGCGGTCCCGGCGCTCTGGCGTGTGGCGTGATCGGGGGTGGGGTCGGAGGTTTGATTGGAGGCGAATCTGGTGAATCTTTTGGTGAGTTGAGTGGCGAGCTGTTGTACGAGCACTCACTAAAATGAGTGATTCAGCGCTTCTGTTAATAATACTGTTCATATACTTTATGGCATTTGTAGCTATTTTTTGGATGTTGATATTTTCTTATCGGTACACGGAGTTGATTGAGGAGTGTTTAAGTAAAAGTCGATTTGTAGCGAATAATCGTGAGGCATTCTCTGGTTTGGGTCTGATTGGAAAAGTTCTCAGGAATGGATCGGTAGCAACAATGTTTCTGATTCCTCGGTTATGCGAAAAACGGGGTCTTATAGAAAAGGATGAGTTGTTGAAATTGCCGCCAAACCTTAAGCGAATGTTGATAATTCCTTATGTCATGGGAGGGGTGTCGTTTTTTGCAATGCTCGTTATTCGATTTTTTTATGCTTGATGATTTGTTTTGTGGTCTTCAGGTTCTATGATTAATAGGGGCAAATTGATGGAGTGTTGCAGGGATTGATTTAAACATGGTGAGAGAAGCGAAAGTCGTTTGTGAGTTACTGCCAAGGTGAGTGATATTGCGTTTGCGATCATTTCGACATTAATCATGGTTGCCATGTTTGTAGTAATGTGTTGGCTGTTTTTATCTTGTTATCGATTCACGGAGATAATAGAGGGTTATCTAAGTGATAGTAAAATCGTGCAGCATAATCGAACCGTATTTGAAAGTGCGGGATTAATTGGGATGGTTATCAGGAATTGCTCCATAGCATTAATATTTTTGATCCCTGAACTCTGCGAGAGACGTGGCCTTATAGAAAAAGACGAGTTATCCAATTTGCCTGTTTACCTTAAGCGAAGGCTGTTAGCGCCTTGGATTGCAGGAGGTGTATTGTTTTTTGCAATGTTTGTTCTTTGGCTTTTTTTTGTTTGATTTTTACTTGTCTTTGTTGATTGTGGCTGGCGGATTCGGTGCGCAAACTTGAGTGGCTGTAGGGAGTGAAGTAGGCGGTTGGGCAGGAGGAGAAGGCGGTGGGGATATAGGTGGGATGGGCGGTTCTGTAATTTATGAGTATTTTCAATAATGAGAGTTGTGTTGGCTTTTACTGGACTATTTTTAATTTTCTTGCTGTTTTTGGTGTTGGTGTGGATATTTCTGTTCTCCAGTCGATACACGGAAATAATAGAAAGTTACTTAGGTAGAAGTAAGTTCGTGGTAAATAATCGTGAAGCATTCTCTGGTTTGGGTCTGATTGGGAAGGTACTCAGGTGTGGATCGATTGCAACAATGTTTTTGATTCCTCGGCTATGCGAAAAACGCGGTCTTGTAGAAAAGGATGAGTTGTTGAATTTACCGCTAGACCTTAAGCGGAAGTTGATAGCGCCGTGGATTGTAGGTGGAGTGGTGTTTTCTGCGATGCTAGTCCTTAGATTCTTTTTCGTGTGATTTTTACATTTGGTTATCGCCAGTTTGACGCCACGGTACATAACCGATGACGAATCGACGAGCGATGACCCAGTTGCAAATGGATTTAAAGCCGAAGATCAATCCAGCCCGGAGAATTCCACCACCGGCATCGTCCGCTTCATCAACACCTTGCCCCCACGTACCGAATACAGCGGCAACCCCTGGCTGCGGATTACCTCGTAGTCATTTTCGGCGGAAAGAATCAGCAGGTTCGCCGGGCGGCCCGGTTCCAGTCCGTAGCGGTCACCCAGGGCGAGGGCCTTGGCGCTGTTGTCGGTCACCAGATCCAGCGCACTTTGCAGATTGCGATAACCGAGCATGTGGCAAATGTGCAGCCCCGCTTCGAGTACTCGTAAAATGTTGCCGTTACCCAGTGGATACCACGGGTCGACGATCGAGTCCTGGCCGAAACACACGTTCATGCCGGCTTCGAGCAGCTCGTTGACCCGGGTCACGCCCCGGCGTTTCGGGAAATTATCGAAGCGGCCCTGCAGGTGGATGCTCTCGGTGGGGCATGAAACGAAACTGATGCCCGAATGCCCGAGCAGACGAAACAGTTTGGCGCAGTAGGCATTGTCGTAGGAGCCCATGGCCGTGGTGTGGCTGGCGGTGACCCGCGAGCCCATGTCGCGGCTGCGGGCTTCTTCGGCGAGCACTTCGAGAAAGCGTGAGTGCGGGTCGTCGGTTTCATCGCAATGCACATCCACCAGGCACCCGGTGCGTTCGGCCAGGTCCATCAGGAATTTCACCGAACTGACGCCCTGGTCGCGGGTGTATTCGAAATGCGGGATGCCGCCGATCACGTCGGCGCCCATGTGGATTGCTTCCTCCATCAAGTCCCGACCATTGCGATAGGACTCGATGCCTTCCTGGGGGAACGCGACGATTTGCATGTCCACCAGGTGCCGGCTTTCCTCGCGCACTTCGAGCATCGCTTTGAGGGCGGTCAGCTGCGGATCGGTGACGTCGACATGGGTGCGTACGTGCTGGATGCCGTGGGCCGCCAGGTCCTGGATGGTTTTTTTCGCCCGGGTCTTGGTGTCTTCCAGGGTGATGGTCGCCTTGCGCTCGCCCCAGCATTCGATGCCCTCGAACAGCGTGCCGCTCATGTTCCAGCGCGGTTCGCCGGCGGTCAGGGTCGCATCGAGGTGAATGTGCGGCTCGACAAAGGGCGGCACCACCAGATGGCCGCCGGCATCCAGATCGTTCGGGCCCAGGGTTGGCGCCTCGATCTGGCGGGTGATGTTGCTGATCAGGCCGTTTTCCAGGTGCAACTCATGCAGGCCTTCCTGGTTGCGCAACCGGGCGTTGATGATGTGCATCAGGAGCGTCCTTTTAGAGGTTCAATACCCTTACGTTAGCCCGGTTGATCAACGCAGATCAAATGTGGCTGCGAGCCTGCTCGCTCCCACAGGGGATTGGCTTTGGTCAGGCGGATTTTTGCAGGGGCAAGAATCTCAATAGCGCTGCGATGATGGCCTCGGGGGCATCTTCCTGCACCAGGTGCCCGGCGTTGGGGACCGGATGGAATTGCGCGCCGGGTATCAGTTGCTGCAAGGCGCGCCCGCGTTCGATGGGAATCCACTGATCGTCCTCACCCCACAGAATCTGCACCGGGCAGCGAATGTTCGGGTACAGGTTCTCAGCCTCGCGGGTGTAGCGCTCGTCCATCTGCGCAATCTGCCGGTAGAACGCCGCTTGGCCGGGATCACCGAGCCAGGGTTGCACGTAGGGTGCGAGTTCGTTGTCGGCGATGTCGCGCTTGATTGCCCCGCGAATATAGGTCGGCACGATGGCCCGCTGGATGTAGTCGGGCAGGCCGCTGAACGCCGCCTCATGCTGACGCACATGCTGCACGAAGGGTGAGCCCCAGGGCGTCAGCGCCACCGGGTCGATCAGCGTCAGGCTGCGGTAATCCTTCCCGTTGAGCAGATGTGTACGCAAGGCGGTAGCGCCGCCAAAGTCATGGGCGACGACGTCGGGGCTGACCAGGCCCCAGTGCTCCAGCAACTGCGCGAGTAATTCGTTCTGAACGCCCAGGGATACGTCGCCATCGATTTTTTCCGACTGCCCATAGCCCAGCAGATCGAAATAGTGCACCCGGTGGGTGGTGATGAAGTGCGGCGCAATCCGGTGCCAGACATAGGAAGAGAAGGGCGTGCCATGCACGAACACCAGTGGCGGGCCATCGCCACGCACGGCGTAGCGAACGGAGTGCCCTTTGAAGCGATAGGTTTGAGCCAGTGGCCATTCAGTCATGTGCGTGTCCTCTTGGCGGGTGCGAGCCAAAAAGCATAGGCATAAAAAAACAGCCAATGAAGGCTGTTTTCCGGTTCTCGGACAAAACGCATTTCCCCTTGCAGGGAAGTCGCTTTATTCGCCGCGGTAGATGCAACCGCTGGTACATGTCTCGTGAATGCGAATCGCGCTGAGTTCCGGCAGCAGAGGTTTGAGTTCAGCCCAGATGAATTTGGCCAACACTTCACTGGTCGGGTTTTCCAGGCCAGGAATGTCGTTCAGGTAGTTGTGGTCCAGACGCTCATACAACGGCTTGAAGATTGCCTTGATCTCCGAGAAGTCGCGGATCCAGCCCGTATGCGGATCGAGGTCGCCGCTCAGGTGAATCGCCACTTTGAACGAGTGACCGTGCAGGCGCCCGCACTTGTGGCCGTCCGGGACGTGGGGCAAGCGGTGGGCGGATTCGAAGGTAAACTCTTTGAAAATTTCCACAGTGTTTTCAGCTCTGTTCAGGTGACGTTCGCCGTAGCGATTCGGGCAGGCGGCGAGTTTACCAGCTTGTTTTGACTAAAGGGTCAGCAAGCGCTCGCCAAGGCGACCGTTGGCGGCCAGTTCGAGAAACTCATCGCCCAGCCGACGGCTTTCATCCATCGCCGCACGCCAGTATTTCTGCCGGCCCGGGGCGTCACCCATGAAGCGCTTGAAGTCGTTGCGGTCCGGCAGTTTGCCGTAGGGCAGGCGCGCCAGGTATTCCCTGGACGGTGCCAGCAACAACACATTCTGCAGGCGTGCCGGGCAGGCGCGCCGCCAGGGCAGAGTCTTGTCGAACCAGCCGGGAATTACCCGGTCGGTGAAATGCGGATAGAGCACGATGTCATCACCGCTGTAGGGCAGGTCGAGGTGATAGTCGAGGAGGCCGCCGTCGCGAAATGTGCCAGCGCCGGCACCCGGCAGATCACGAACGCCTTCCATCACCATCGGGATCGACCCGGACGCGAGCAGGGCCTGGCGCAGATTGCCGGCATCCAGGGCGACGAAACGCGACGGGAAGTCGTGCAGCGCATCGAGCGGTGGCGCCAGGCGCGGGTCGTGGATGATCAGGCGCTCGAAGTGCCGCGACAGCCGGGCACGGCCACGCAGGTTATCGGCGATCACCGATGACAGGCCCAAGCCCAGGCGACCGCGGTGATCGTCCGCGAGCAGGCCGTGGCTTTTGACCACCATGATGTTCAGGCGGTAATGGGGATTGTCGAGCAGGGCGGCATCGCGACCGTCGAGCAAATCATCGAGCATGCGCCGCGAGCTCTGGCTGATCTGCGCCATGGTGACGCCCTTGGCGAAGTTCTGCTCGGTGTAGAGGTGACCGAGGCGGCGAATGCCTTCGGCCGCGTCCGGCAGGCAGGCACTGGCGAAGCGCCAGGAACCCACCGACGCCCCGATCAGCGAGCGCTCACGTGGCGCCGATGGCAACCAGTCGCCGAACAACGCCAGGTCCAGCCCCTGAATCCCCAACGCCTTCGGGCCACCGGCAGCGCCCGGTAATGTGCCGACATCCGCGGCATTCAAGCCGTTTTCACGAATGCGCGCCAAGGCACGCGGCCCGGCCTTGATCGTCAGGGAAGGGAACTTGATGTGGATGGCGGTCATACCGGTCTCGAATGTTGGCAAGCGGAAGATTATAAGTCACTTGCAATCTTGTGGTTCCATACGGCCCCGACACGGGCAATGATGGCAATTCAGTTTCAATTAAGTTCTTGTCGCTATGGTGGCCCTGTAGGCAACACATAAAAGAATACGGAGACACCCATGAAAACCCTGACTGCCCTGTTCACCGCGTCCATCCTCACGCTCACCGCCAGTATCGCCCACGCGCGCGATCTGGGGCCGGATGAAGCCTTGAGGCTGCGCGACGCTGGTACCATTGTGTCGTTCGAGAAGCTAAACGCCACCGCATTGGCCAGACATCCGGGTTCCACCGTTACCGAAACCGAGCTGGAAGAAGAGTACGGCAAGTACATCTACCAGATTGAACTGCGCGACCCGCAGGGCATCGATTGGGATCTGGAATTAGACGCTGTCAGTGGGCAAGTACTCAAGGATCATCAGGATTCGTAATGACGCTGTTTTCTTTTACACGGTGGCGCATCGGCAGCCGATGGGCGCTGGCGCTGCTGGCTTTTTGCTCAGTGGTCATGGCTCGCGACCTCGACCAGGACGAGGCCCTTCACCTGCGCCAACAGGGCGTGATCCTGCCGCTCGAGCAACTTTTGCAGCAGGCGCTGGACCGCTATCCCGGGGCGAAACTGCTGGAAGCCGAGCTCGAAGAGAAGCACGACATCTATATTTATGAAGTCGAGTTGCTGACCACCGAAGGCGTCGTCCGCGAGCTTGACCTCGATGCCGCCACCGGCCGTTTATTGAAAGACAAGGAAGATTGATCGATGCGTTTGCTTCTGGTGGAAGATCACGTGCCTATGGCCGACGAACTGTTGGCCGGCCTGAATCGCCAAGGGTACGCCGTGGACTGGCTGGCCGACGGTCGCGACGCCGTGCATCAGGGCAGTACCGAGCCCTATGACCTGATCATTCTCGACCTCGGTTTGCCGGGGGTGCCGGGCCTCGACGTGCTGGCACAATGGCGCGCCGGCGGTCTGGCGACGCCGGTGCTGATTCTCACCGCGCGTGGTTCCTGGGCCGAACGCATCGAGGGCCTGAAGGCCGGTGCCGACGATTACCTGACCAAACCGTTCCATCCCGAAGAACTGCATTTACGCATCCAGGCCTTGTTGCGCCGCTCCCATGGCCAGGCCAATCAACCGACGCTCAAGGCCGCAGGGCTGCATCTGGATGAGGGGCGTCAATGCGTGATCCGCGATGGCGCGGACATTCAGCTCACCGCCGCCGAATTCCGCTTGCTGCGATATTTCATGCTGCACCCCGAACAAATTCTTTCCAAAAGCCACCTCGCCGAACACCTCTACGACGGTGAAACCGAGCGCGATTCCAACGTGCTGGAAGTCCACGTCAATCACCTGCGGCGCAAGCTCGGCAAAAGCGTGATCGAAACCCGTCGCGGCCAGGGTTACCTCTTTGGCGGGCAAGCGCGTTGAGGTCGATCCAGCGGCGCTTGAGCCTGGGCCTGATCAGCGTGATGGTGATTGTTGGCCTGATACTGGCGCAAACCAGTTTGTGGCTGTTCGAAATGGGCTTGCAGCGCTACCTCGAGGCCGGGTTGCGCAACGACAGCGAGAACCTGCTGGTGGCACTGGCGCGCGGCCCGCAAGGATTGCAGCTGGATGAGCGACGCTTGTCACCGGCCTATCAACGGCCGTTTTCCGGCCACTACTTCCGTATCGATTTTGCCAACAGCCATTGGCGTTCCCGTTCGTTGTGGGACCAGGAGCTGCCGCGACTCGAGCATCCTGGCCTGCACAGCAACCTGCAATTGGGGCCGGAGGGGCAGCAGTTGCTGGTGTTGCGCTCGGACTATCGACGCCTCGGCCAGTCGATTTCCATCAGCGTGGCGCAGGATTACACGCCGGTGCGCGAGAGCTTCCAGCGGATGCGGCAGGTGGGGCTGGGATTGGGCCTGGCGGGGTTGCTGCTGATTCTGCTGTTGCAACGCGTCACCGTGCGCCGCGCCTTGCGCCCCCTGGAAAAGGCCCGCGAGCAGATCGCACAACTGCAACAGGGACAGCGCTCGCAACTTGATGAGCAGGTGCCGGTGGAGCTGGAGCCGCTGGTGGCGCAGATCAACCACCTGCTGGCGCATACGGAAGACAGTCTCAAGCGCTCGCGCAATGCGCTGGGCAATCTCGGCCACGCGTTGAAAACTCCGCTGGCGGTGCTGTTGAGCCTGGCCTCGAGCGAGCAACTGGACGCGCACCCGCAACTGCGCAAGGTGCTCAAGGAACAGCTGGAGCAGGTGCAGCAGCGGCTTAATCGCGAACTCAATCGCGCTCGCTTGTCCGGCGATGCACTGCCGGGTGCGCTGTTTGACTGCGACGCCGAACTGCCGGGGTTATTGGCGACACTGAACATGATTCACGGTGAACACCTGGACCTGAGCTACCGCGCACCGGCCGGGCTACAACTGCCGTGGGATCGCGAGGATCTGCTGGAATTGCTCGGCAATCTGTTGGACAACGCCTGTAAATGGGCGGACGCCGAAGTCCGGCTGAGTGTGGTCGAGACCGCGAACGGCTTTGAGTTGAGCGTGGAAGACGACGGGCCGGGCATTCCCGAAGGCCAGCGCGATCAGGTGTTCAGTCGCGGCACACGGCTGGATGAACAGACTGACGGGCATGGTTTGGGATTGGGCATCGTGCGCGACATCGTCGACACCTGGGGCGGAGCTTTGCACTTGCAGGAGAGCGAGTGGGACGGGTTGAAAGTGCGGATTGAACTGCCCAAGCGCATCTGATGTTGGACAAGACCCGGACCCTGTGGGAGCGGGCAAGCCTGCTCCCACAGGGTGTCTGTTACGTCCGACTCAGGTGTGGTGAATATCCCGATCCTTGGTTTCCGGCATGAAGCAAATCCCCAGAACTGCCGTCATCACCGCAATCACGATCGGATACCACAGCCCGTAATAGATATCCCCGGTGGCCGCCACCATGGCGAATGCCACCGTCGGCAGGAAGCCACCGAACCAGCCGTTGCCGATGTGATAGGGCAGGGACATCGAGGTGTAGCGGATACGCGCCGGGAACAGCTCCACCAGCCACGCAGCGATCGGGCCGTAGACCATGGTCACATAGATCACCAGGATGGTCAGGAGCAACAGCACCATTGGATAGTTGGTCTTGGCCGGGTCCGCCTTCTCGGGGTAACCGGCCTCCTTGAGAGCGGTCGCGAGTGTGGCGGTGAAGGCATCGTTGCGGGTCTTGAAGTCGGCGGCCGGCATACCGGTGCCCTCGAAGCTCTCGATCACCTTGTCGCCGATGCGCACCTGCGCCACGGCCCCAGGCTCGGCCTTCTCGTTCTTATAGGGGATCGCCCGCTTGGCCAGTATGGTCTTGGCCAGGTCGCAGGAACTGGTGAATTTGGCCTTGCCCACCGGGTCGAACTGGAACGAACACTGGTCGGGATCGGCGACCACCGTGACCGGGTTCTTCTCCTGTGCGACGAAGACATCGGGGTTACCGTATTGGGTCAGCGCATTGAAGATCGGGAAGTACGTGAGCGCCGCGAGGATGCAGCCGGCCATGATGATCCCTTTGCGGCCGATGCGATCGGACAGGCTGCCGAAGATCACGAAGAACGGTGTGCCGATCAGCAGTGAACCGGCGATCAGCAAGTTGGCGGTCTGCGCGTCGATCTTCAGCGTTTGCAGGAGGAAGAACAGCGCATAGAACTGCCCGGTGTACCAGACCACGGCCTGGCCGGCCGTGCCGCCGAGCAGGGCCATGATGACGATTTTCAGGTTGTCCCAACGGGCGAAGGATTCAGTCAGCGGCGCTTTGGACGCTTTGCCCTCGGCCTTCATTTTCATGAACACCGGCGACTCGCTCAGTTGCAGGCGGATGTACACCGAAACGGCCAGCAACAGGATCGACAGCAGGAACGGAATCCGCCAGCCCCAGGCCTCGAAGGCTTCATTGCCCAGGATGGTGCGGCAGGCAAGGATCACCAGCAGTGACAGAAACAGGCCGAGGGTGGCGGTGGTCTGGATCCACGAGGTGAAAAAGCCGCGTTTGCCTTTCGGCGCATGTTCGGCCACGTAGGTTGCGGCACCGCCGTATTCGCCACCCAGGGCCAGGCCTTGCAGCAGGCGCAAGGTGATCAGGATGATCGGTGCCGCCACGCCGATGGTCGCGTAGCCCGGCAGGAAGCCCACAATCGCCGTGGAAACACCCATGATCACGATGGTGATGAGGAAGGTGTGTTTGCGCCCGATCATGTCGCCCAATCGGCCGAACACAATCGCGCCGAATGGCCGCACGGCAAAACCCGCAGCGAATGCGAGCAGGGCGAAGATGAAGGATGTGGTCTCGTTGACACCGGCGAAGAAGTGCTTGGCGATGATCGCGGCGAGGGAGCCATAAAGGTAAAAGTCGTACCACTCGAAGACGGTGCCCAGGGACGAGGCGAAGATGACCTTGCGTTCCTCCCGGGTGATCCCGCGGTTGGGCGCGCTGCCCGTGGTTGTATTGTCGATTGCCGCCATGAGTTTTCTCCGTTGTTCTTGTTGTAGGCCGGAGCACCTCTCATTTATTGCCGTACCCGGGCCTTTGGACACAGACTGACGGCCTCGCATCGCTGCAAGGTTTCCTGAAGCATAATCGGCTTCCGGCAGATATCCACTCGCCATCATTGAGCACGGCAGCGATGGACATTACAGAACTGCAGGAGCGAGCCTGCTCGCGATAGCGGTGTATCAGACACATTTGATACTGAATGTGTCACCGCCATCGCCAGCAGGCAGGCTGGCTCCCACAGGGGATTACTGGGGCTTAAACGCGGAACTGATCCATCAAACCCTGCTGATGATTCGCCAGGCAATTGAGTGACTGGCTCACCCGCGCCGATTCGTTGGCCTGCCCCGACAGCGACTCGGTCACATCGCGGATGGTCGCGACGTTGTTGTTGATTTCCTCGGCCACCGCGCTTTGCTCTTCGGCGGCACTGGCGATTTGCAGGTTCATGTCGCTGATCACGGTCACCGCCTCGCCGATCTGCCGCAGAGCCGTCACGGCCTGGCCGACCTGCTCGACACTGCCTTGGGCCTGGCGATGGCTGTTGCCCATCGACCCCACCACATCCTGGGTGCCGCTTTGCAATTGCTCGATCACCAGCCGGGTTTCCTCGACGGATTCCTGGGTGCGCCGCGCCAGGTTACGCACTTCATCGGCCACCACGGCAAACCCGCGCCCGGCCTCACCGGCACGGGCCGCTTCGATGGCGGCGTTGAGCGCGAGCAGGTTGGTCTGTTCGGCGATGGCGCGGATCACTTCGAGCACCGAACCGATCTTTTCGCTATTGGCCGCCAGACCTTCGACCTGCACCATCGCCGCGCTCATGTCGGCGGCGAGGTTGTCGATGCTGGCGGTGGTGCGGTCGATCACGTTCAGGCCCTGGCGGGTCGCCTGATCAGCATCCCGGGCGGCTTGCGCTGCCTGGGCCGCGCTGCGGGCGACGTCCTGGGCCGTGGCGCTCATTTCGTGGGATGCGGTGGCGACTTGATCCACCTGACGGTATTGCTGCTCCATGCCGGCGCTGGTCTGGGTGGCGATGGCGGACGACTGGTCAGCAGTGCTGCGAGCGTCCTGCACTGAGCGTTTGACCTCGGCGATGATGGGTTGCAGCTTGTCGAGGAAGCGGTTGAACCAGCCCGCCAATTGGCCCAGTTCATCCTGCTTGTCGTAGGCCAGGCGGCGGGTCAGGTCACCTTCGCCGCTGGCGATGTCTTCGAGCATGTGCGCCACGCCCAAAATCGGCTTGGTCACGCTGCGGGCCATCAGCCACACCAGTACCAGCCCGATCAATGCGGCGAGCGCACCCAGGCCCAATTCGGTCAGGGTGCCGGCGGTGTTGCCTTCATCCAGTTGCTTTTTCAGGGTCTCGGCGGGGCCGATCAGCACTTTCTCCGGGACGTCGAGCAACACGCCCCAGGATTTTCCACCGGGGATCGGCTGGAACGGCGACAGTACTTTGAGCTGTTGATTGCTGTGCAGGCTGGCGGTCTCGCTGCTGGTCGCGAGGGTGCGCATCAACTCGGCACCGTTGGTGGGGTCGATGGCTTCCAGGCGCTGGCTGAGTTTGCCGGCGTCCGGGCTGTGGCCGGCGAGCAGGCCGGCAGGACTGATAATGCTGACACGGGTCTGGCCGTCGTACAGTTTTTTGCTGGCGCCCTGACTGATGGCTTGCAAGCGGTTGAGATTGATGTCCACCGATAACGAAGCGATCACCTTGCCGTTGACCATCAGCGGGAAAACGATGCTGGTCATCAGCACTTTCTGGCCGTCGATCATATAAAAGTAGGGTTCGATCACGCAGGGCTTGAGGCTGGTGCGCGGGCAGGTGAACCAGGCGTTGGCCGGTTCGCCGCTGGGGCCGGTGCTGGTGTCGGTCATGTCGCTTTCCGGCAGCGCCATCGACGTCACCTTGCCCGGCGCAGGCTGCGACCAGTACAGGGCGAAGCGGCCCTTGTCGTTGCTGCCCAATTCGTCCTGGCCGCTGAACAGTTCGTCCTTGCCGTCCAGCCCGTTGGGTTCAAACACCAGGGACAAACCCAGCAGTTCCGGATTGGCTTGCAGGGCCGATTTGACCTGACGGGTCAGGTCTTCGCGCAGGTCGAAGGCATCGAGGAAGCGCTTTTCGGCCTGATCCCGCAGAAACAGCACCTGACGGGAGAACCCATGCCCGTATTGATAGGCGTCCATGAATTGCTGGCGAATGACCAGCGCCTGGTTTTCACCCTGGGACTCGATCCGCGCCTGGGCCGCTTCAGTCAGCATCTCCATGCTGGAAGCTTTCACCAACGCGGAGCTGTGCTCCATGCGGTACAGCGAAAGACCCACCAGCAGGGTCACGATGCCCGCCAGGCACAGCCCGGCCAGCAGGGTGATTTTCCATTGAATGGAAAGTTGTCTGAGCGACATGGAGACGTCCTTTATTCGATAAATATCTGAGACTTTGCACTGTAACGGCTTGAAAGCAGCTTTCTTGAGTTGCCAGCGGCAAGCTGCCAGTGAAAAACACACTGGCTTGAGGGTTGCAGCTTGCCGCTGCTTCCTTCACAGTGCGCGCCCTCTAATAAAACCCATACATCAATCCGCTGGCGGCCCATGCTTGCTGCCGACCGGACTCTTTCCGTTTGTGTCGAGGTAATGAAATGAATGCAGTAATTGCCGCGGTTGGCGTCATGCTGATACTCAGTCTGTCCCGCGTGCATGTGGTGATCGCGCTGATCGTGGGTGCGCTGGTGGGCGGTTTGACCGGTGGCCTGGGAATCGACGCGACCCTCAAAGCCTTCAACAGCGGCCTCGGCGGCGGGGCGACCGTGGCATTGTCCTACGCGTTGCTCGGTGCTTTCGCGGTGGCCATTGCCAAGTCCGGCATGGCCCATGCGCTGGCCGACAAGGTGCTGTCGATGGTCGATCGCCAGCACGCCACGGGCGGTGGCCAGGTCAAGTGGTTGTTGATCGGTCTGCTCTGGGTCGTGGCCATTGCCTCGCAGAACATCTTGCCGATACATATCGCCTTCATTCCATTGCTGGTGCCGCCGCTTCTCTACGTGCTGACCAAGCTGCAGCTGGATCGACGGTTGATCGCCTGTGTCATTACCTTCGGCCTGATCACCCCGTACATGTTCCTGCCGGTGGGCTTCGGCAACATCTTCCTCAATGAAATCCTGCTGGCCAACGTCGCCCGCAGTGGTGTGGACGTCAGCGGCATCAACGTCACCCACGCCATGGGTATTCCGGCGCTGGGCATGGTGACGGGCTTGCTGATCGCGTTCATCAGCTACCGCAAGAAGCGTGTCTACGACCTGAAAAAGATCGAGCAAGTCGAGCAGGTTGCGGTGCGGTACAACCCGATGAGCCTGATGGTGGCGGTTGTGGCGATTGCCGCAGCCTTCATTATTCAGTTGCTGCTGGATTCGATGATTATTGGTGCGCTGGCTGGTTTTCTGATTTTCTCGGTCTCGGGCATCGTCAAATGGCGCGACACCGACGACCTGTTCACCGAAGGCATGAAGATGATGGCGATGATCGGCTTCATCATGATCGCCGCCTCGGGGTTCGCCGAAGTGATGAAGGCCACCGGTGAGGTGCAGACGCTGGTCGAATCGTCGGCCGCGTACATCGATCACAGCAAAGGCGTCGGTGCGTTGCTGATGTTGCTGGTGGGCTTGCTGGTGACCATGGGCATCGGCTCGTCGTTCTCCACCGTGCCGATCCTGGCGGCGATTTTTGTGCCGTTGTGCGTGCAACTGGGCTTCAGCCCGATCGCCATCGTGTGCATTGTCGGCACCGCCGGCGCCCTCGGTGACGCCGGTTCGCCAGCCTCGGACTCGACCCTCGGCCCGACTTCCGGCCTGAACATCGACGGCCAGCACCATCACATCTGGGACACCGTGGTCCCGACTTTCCTGCACTACAACCTGCCGCTGCTGGCGTTTGGCTGGATTGCCGCGATGGTGCTGTAACACCGCAATTCACCCCGTGGGAGCGAGCCTGCTCGCGAAAGCGTCGGCACTTTCAGCATCTATGTGACTGACAGGCCGTCATCGCGAGCAGGCTCGCTCCCACAGTGACCGCGTTCAACTTTTGAATTGGCCTGCCGTTAAAGCTTTAACCACGCCAACAAAATCAAAGAGTGAACGTCATGCGCATGAGCCTGAAGGCCAAAGTCCTGTCCCTTGCCGTCCTCCCGGTGTTGCTCTTCGCACTGGTTATCAGCCTGACCACGTTGTTCATCCTGCAAGGCCAGGCCCGCCAAGAGGTCGAGGTCACCCGCGAGCGCCTGCTCAGCGATGCCAAGGCGACCCTGCAAAGTTATGTGGCCGTGGCGATGACCACGATCAAGCCGCTGTACGACGCTGCTGCGCAGGGCGATGACGCGGCGCGGGCGCAAGCCATCAAGTTGTTGTCGAACATCACCTACGGCAAGGACGGCTACTTCTTCGGCTACGACTCCAATACCGTGCGCCTGTTCAAGGCCAAAGATCCTGAAGGCGTGGGCAAAAGTTTCAAGGACAACCGCGATCCCAACGGGGTTTACGTCAACCGCGACCTGGTGAAAGTCGCCCAGGACGGTACGCACTACCTGCAATACAGCTCGCCGTTGCCGGGCAATAACAAGGTGCTGGTGCCCAAGCTCGGTTACACCGAATACCTGCCGAAGTGGGACATGGCGGTGGGTACGTCGGTCAACCTTGACGGTATCGAAGCGCAAGTCGCCGTGGTCGAGGCCAAGGTTCAGGAACGCATGCAAGGCGTGGTGCTGAGCATTGTCGGCGTGGCCGTGGTGGTGCTGGTGCTGCTCGCCGCAGCCGGGATGTTGTTGGCCAACACCATTCTGCGCCCGCTGAACCAGATGAAAGCCAACCTCGACGACATCGCGGCGGGCGAGGGTGACCTGACCCGTCGCCTGAACATCACCAGCCAGGATGAGCTGGGCCAACTGGCCGGCTCGTTCAACCGCTTCGTCGACAAGATCCATGGCCTGGTGCGCCAGATCACCGAAATGACTTCACAGCTGACCGGGCTGGTGACCCAGGTTTCCGACCAGGCCAACCGTTCGGACCAGGCCATGGAGCGTCAGCGTCACGAGACCGATCAGGTCGCCACGGCGATCAACGAGATGTCCGCCGCCGCCCAGGAAGTGGCCAAGAGTGCGCAAAATGCCGCGGTTGCCGCCCAGCAGACCGATGAAGAAGGACAGGCCGCCAAGCGTGTGGTGGCGGGCAGCATCGTCAAGATTCATGCGTTGGTGGATGACATTCGCAGCAGCGGCGTGTCTTTGGACAGCCTGCAAAAAGACGTGTCGTCGATTGTCAGCGTGCTCGGGGTGATTCGCTCGATCGCCGAGCAGACCAACCTGCTGGCACTCAACGCGGCCATCGAAGCGGCCCGTGCCGGTGAGGCCGGGCGCGGCTTTGCGGTGGTGGCCGATGAAGTACGGGCGCTGGCCAGCCGTACGCAGATCAGCACTCAGGAAATCCAGGGCATGATCGATCGCTTGCAGGCCGGCACCCAATCGGCGGTGGAAGCCATGCGCCGTTCCAGCGAAGCCGGTGACGGCACGTCCGCGCAAGCCAACGAGGCGGGTGCCTCGCTCGATACCATGGCGCAGTTGATTGCCACCATCAATTCGATGAACGCGCAGATCGCCAGCGCCGCCGAGGAACAGACGGCTGTGGCTGAAGAGATCAACCGCAGCGTCCACCAGATTGCGGTGGCGGTCGACAACGTCGCCGATGAAACCCAGCTGGGCGCGCAAACCTCGCGCAGCCTGGCGGACCTTGGGCAGCGGCTGGGCAGTCTGGTCGGCCAATTCCGCATCTGACCAGCAACACCCCACTGCAGCAGCCGGCTTGCTGGCGATAGCGCCCTCGAAGACGCCATCGCCAGCAAGCCGGCTCCTACGGTCTGTCCCAGTACGGCACTTCGCCGAAACACTCGACAAAGTAGTCAATCACCGTCCTGACCTTCACCGACAAGCGCCGGCTGCCGGGCCAGAGCACGGCGATCTGCTGTGGCTCCAGGCTGTTGGAAACCTGATAGTTCCCCAGCACCGGCACCAGCGTGCCGTTGCGTACCGACTCACCAATCAACCATGACGGAAACATCACCAGCCCCGACCCCTGTTCAGCGGCTTGCGTCAGGGTCTCAGCGTGGTTACCCGTAAGCGGCCCCTTCACCGAATACGGCACCCACGGCTGGGTACCCTTGCGGAAAAACCAGCGCTGCAGACCAGACACGCCTTTGTAGACCAGGCACTGGTGCCTGGCGAGTTCGTCGGGATGTTCGGGCGTGCCGTGGCGTTCCAGATAGGCCGGGCTCGCCGCCACCTGAAAACGCTGCGGCGCCAGAACCCGCGCCTGCAGGCTGGAGTCGCGCAGCGGGCCGATGCGAAACAGCAAGTCGGCGCCTTCCTGCAAAGGCGCGACGTAGCTGTCGGTCTGCTGGATATCCAGTTGCAGCTTCGGATAACGCGCCCACAGTTGCCCCAGCCACGGCGTCAGGTGCCGCTGGCCGAAAACCACCGGTGCGTTGATGCGCACCAGCCCGCTCGGCTCGCTTTGTTGTTCCAGCAACGCCTGCTCGGCTTCCTCCAGTTGCACCAGCACCAGCCGCGCGTGCTCGCCCAGCACCCGGCCAGCTTCGGTGGGCGTAACGGCGCGGGTGTGGCGGTAGAGCAATTGCTGGCTGAGGGCCTGCTCCATCAATTGGATCTGCCGGGAAATCGAAGAGGGTGCCACGCCTTCGCGGCGGGCGACTTCGGAAAAGCTGCCGTGATCGAGTACCGAAACAAACAGCCGAAGCGTCTTGAATCCCAGTTCGTTGAGGCCGTGCATGGTCAATCCTGCTGTGCGAGTTACGCAAAAGTGTTGTCCGGATGCTCCCATTTATCGCACAGCTATGCCAGACGATAATGCGCGCCATCGTTCCTTTACGCAGGTGTTGACTATGCAGGCTTCTGTTGATGACGTGAGTGGCACAGCGGCGCCGGTCACCCGTTCCGGGCTACGGCTGTTGTTGCTGCCGTTGGTGATTCTGGCCGGTATGGGCCTTTCGGTGGAGGCCGGTCTGCTAGGGCCTTTGGGCGTTCAGGTGGGTCACTTGTGGGCGACCTTGAGTATTTTTGGCGTGGGCTCGGCGATTCTGTTTTTCCTGCTATTGCTCAGCGGCCCGCAAAAGGGTCCGGCCTTTAGCGAGTTGCCGCGCTGGCAATTGATCGGTGGTTTTCTCGGGCCGATCTATGTGGTGGTGCTGACGCTGGCCACCCCGCACATCGGTATCGCGATGACCATGATCGCGATTCTGTCCGGGCAGGTCGGCAAGAGTGTCTTGATCGACCATTTCGGCTGGTTCGGTGCCACGCGCAAAAAGGTTAACGGCGAACGTTGGCTGGCCTTGCTGCTGATTGTCGCGGCACTTGTTCTGATTGCTCGGGGGTAATGATGAGTCTGATTGTTTTGTTGGCGGTGGTTGTCGCTGCCGGTGCGGTATTGAGTGTGCAGGCGGCGATCAATGGGCGCCTGGGTGAAACGGTGGGGGTGCTGCGCAGCAGTTTGCTGACCTTTGTGGTGGGCACGGTGTTGACCGGTTTGCTGATTGTGTTTTTTGAGCCGGCTTACGCGGTGAGTCTGCTGGAGGTGCCGAAGTGGCAGCTCAGCGGGGCGCTGTTTGGGGTGGTCTACATGATGGTCATGGTTGGCGCGGTGCCGCGGGTGGGGACGGCGGTGGCGACGGTGGCGGTGATTGTCGGGCAGTTGGGGATGGGGATGTTGATTGATAATTTTGGCTGGTTGGGGAATCCGGCGATTGAGTTGTCCTGGAGTCGGGTCGTGGCGATGGTGCTTTTGGGGCTGGCGCTGGTGTTCATGTATCGCAGCAGCAGTCGGTCGGTGGGTTCTTCGGCAAACGCGTCCCGTCCCAACTCCTACACTGGTTGAACGGGCTCTTCCTCAAGCCCTGACGACCACTGCCAAAGGAGTCAGCTCCATGACCGATGACCGTACCTGTGACTGTCCGAAATGCAACTGCAAGCTCGGCGAGCATCCGATCGTGCGTCACGGCAAGCACTATTGCTGTGAGGCTTGCGCCAAGCATCACGAACACGGCGAAGAATGCAGCCATAAAGGCTGCAAGTGCGCTCACTGACAACAGCGACCCGCGCATTGGAATGTGGAGCCTAGTCGGGCTCCACTTCCAGTTTCAGGCTGTCATCGTCCAGCCGCTCACTGTGGCGAACGGTGCCGGTCAGTCGGCGTCCTTCGACCCGCAGTACCAGGGTTTTCGCCTGTTCCAGGTCTTCGGGCAAAGGTGCCGGAATGCGCAAGGCGAAGCGGATCGGGTCATGTTCGACGTGTTCCAGGCCGACCCGGCATTCAGCGCTCTTGGTGATGCGGCCGAACAGCGTATCCAGTCCATAGTCCAGATGCGCAGGTTGGCTGATGGTTGTGGCTGCCATGTTCTATCCCCCGTACCCGCCGGATTTCAATTTGCCGGCCGCCATTTGACGTTCTCCACACCGAATTTCTCCGCCATCGGCTTGCTGGTTTTCTGCACTTTTTCGCGGCCAAAGCGCGGGATTCGCCCGACGCCCGCGTCGCAGCTTGCCCAGTGCCAGGCCTCCACGTTGTCCATTTTTTCCAGACGGATAATGAACGACTTGGGGGCGCCATGAAGGGTGTATTCGATGACGAAAAGTTTTGCGTTGTTCATAAAGCCCTAGATCCTCCCTGTGTACATAGAGGGATCGCACGCCACTGGGAAAATTCATTCGGATTGTCGGACGGTGACAGCGGCCTGTCCGTTTCCTCGGTAACGGCGAGTCGTTTTGGCCAATGCCTGGCGATAGCATCACGACAATCACCCAACTTCCGCGAGTGGATCCATTTTCAAAAAGTTCCACGAAACCAGCACGTTCCCCACACATATCACCAAAGTACTAGCACTATTTAACAGGTAGCCCATTACCCACCCTCTACTACTGTGTTTCAGGAGTGATACGGTTCCTGGGTAGTTGCAGTCTGACAGCACGTCACGGTTTAACCGTCATTGCTGCTTGCCCTTCATGGATTGAAGTGGTTTGGCCACGAAAGGAGTACCCCGTGGAAGCAAGGTTTGGTGTCGCCCTCATTTCGCGTTTTTCCCCTCTTTCCCTTGCTGTGTACCTGAGCGTCGCCGGACTGTTGTTCGGCGGTGTGAGCTCACCCGCACTGGCTACGTGTTCGACATTGGGTTCGACGGTAACCTGTACCGGCGTTCCCTCGCTGCCGCTGTTTCTCAATAATTTCTCCAGTGCCACTAACGCCTTGACGGTCAACGTCAACTCCGGAGCGCAGATGAATGCGACCCTCGGCAGCCGTGTCATGAACCTGACCGGGGTGAATATCTCCCTGAACAACTCCGGCACCATCGACCCGGCACTGCTCGGCCTGGTCTCGGTGTTGAGCGGCGGCGCGTTCATTGGTACCGGTGCCACCAGTACCGTCAGCATTCTCAATAACGCCAGCGGGATCATTCGCGGTACCGGGATGCTGCTCGGGCTCAACCTGACCAGCATCGACGGCCTGGCAATTGGCGTGAACAACGCTGCTGCCGGCACCACCAGTATCACCAACAACGGCACCATCTCTTCCACCGGGCTGTCGATCGGCGGCATCACCCTGGCCGACACCCCGGTGATCGGCGTCTACGGCGGCTCGCAAGTCAACATGACCAACAGCAGCACCGGCACCATCAACGGCCGGATCGCGTTCGAGACGTCGGCGGCGGGCAACACCTTCACCAACGCCGGCGCCATCACCGGCGGCGTGTCGATGGGCGCGAACAGCACCAACACTTTCACTGCCGTGACGGGATCCTCCGTGCAAGTCGGTGACGGTGTTCAGGTTTCGCTGGGCCTTGGCGGCCTGATCGGCATCAACCTGACTTTTGCGCCCACCGGCACGGTCGACGGCGGTGCGGGCGGCACCAACAGCCTTATCCTGCAAAACTCGATCGGCGTCGGCGGCGGTATCACCGGGGCTGGAACGGCGTCGAGCGCCACCTACGTCAACTTCAACAACTTGACCCTCAACAGCGGCACCTGGACGTTACAAGGTCCACTGGTCAGCGGCGCGACCACGCTTAACGGCGGTATCGCCAGGTTCAATAACAACGCCACGTTCGGCAGCGGAGTGATCACCTCCAACGGGGGAGTGCTCGAGGCAAGCAACGCCGGGTTGAACATCAGCAACCTGATTTCGCTCGGCGCCGGCGGTGTCACGGTGCAAGGCAACAACGCCACCACGCTGAGCGGGGTGATTTCCGGTAGCGGTGGGCTGACCAAGATCGGTTCCAGTCAGTTGAACCTCAGTGCAGCCAACACCTATCTGGGCAACACCACGCTCAATGGAGGCACGGTACAGGTCAGCAACAATCAGGCCTTCAGTACCGGTACCCTCAACGTGACCGGCGCGACAACCGTGAGCGCGCCCGGCACGATCAGCCTGAACAACGCCATCAGCCTCGGCGGCACATTGACGGCTGGCGGCACGGGAGCACTGACCCTCGGCGGCTTGATCAGCGGCGGTAGCGGTATCACCAAAACCGGCACCGGCAGCCTGACCCTCAGTGGCGCCAACAGCGGTTACACCGGTACCACAACCTTGAGCGCCGGCAGCTTGCTGGTGACCAACAATGACTCGCTGGGTAGCGGTGCGCTGACAACTGCCGCCGGCACCAGTCTGGACAGCACCGCCAATGTGACGCTGACCAATAACATTGGCATGACCGGCGCGCTCAATGTGCTCGGCAGCAATGCCCTGACCCTCGGCGGCGTGTTGTCGGGCACGGGCGGGATCACCAAATCCGGCAGCGCGAGCCTCACACTGACCGGCAACAACAGCAACAGCGGTAACACGTTGCTCAATGCCGGCAGCCTGTTCGTCGGCAGCAACACCGCACTCGGCACAGGTGCGTTGAGCGCGGCAGCGGGCACCACGCTGGACGCGACCGCCGCCGTGACGTTGGCCAACGCCGTCGCGCTGGCGGGCGGAGTAACCCTTGGCGGCACGCAGGCGCTGGGGCTGAGCGGCGTCATCAGTGGCGCAGGAAACTTGATCAAGAATGGCACGGCGGACCTGACGCTGAGCGGCAACAACACCTTCGCTGGCGGCACGGCGCTCAATGCCGGGACGCTGATTGTCGGCTCCAATACGGCGCTGGGTACCGGTGCCTTGACCGCAGCGGCGGGCACCAGACTCGACGCCAGCACCGCGGTCGCACTGACCAACAACGTTTCCCTCGGCGGTGATCTGGAAGTCCGTGGCAGCGCTGATCTGACCCTCGGCGGTGTGATCAGCGGCAGTGGCGGGCTGACCAAGCGCGGTTTTACCAACCTGATTCTCAACGGTGCCAACACCTATCTCGGCGGCACTACGCTGGCCGCCGGCACGCTCACTGTGGGCAACGCTGCAGCGTTGGGTAGCGGTGCATTGAACGTCATCGATGTATCAGCACTGGACAGCAACACCGCCGTCAACCTGAGCAACAACATCAACCTCAACAGCAGTGCCCTGACAATCGGCGGCAGCAGCGGCCTGACCCTCTCCGGCGTGGTCAACGGCGCCGGTCAACTGATCAAGAACGGCGCGGCCAACCTGACCCTGGGCGGCGTCAACACGTTCACTGGCGGTGCCACCCTGAACGCCGGTAGCCTCACCGTCGGCAACAGCGCGGCGCTGGGCACAGGGGCACTGACTGTGGCCGGGGCGAGCACCCTCAACAGCAGCTCGGCCGTGACCCTCAACAACAACGTCAATCTCGGTGCCAACCTCACCGCCGGTGGCGCCAACGCACTGACCCTCGGTGGCGTGATCAGCGGCGGCAACGGCCTGATCAAGACCGGCGCATCGAGCCTGACCCTCAACGGCAATAACACCTACACCGGCACCACCGCGCTGAACGCCGGCACACTGATCGTCGGTTCCAACACTGCACTCGGCACCGGTGCACTGAACGCGTCCAACGGCACCACACTGGATGCCAACACCGCGGCAACCCTGGCCAACAACCTCAACCTTGGCGGCACGCTGACCCTGGGGGGCACCAACGCGTTGACCCTGGGCGGGGTGGTCGCCGGTATCGGTGGGTTGGTCAAAAACGGCGCCGCCGACCTGACTCTCAACGGTGCCAACACCTATTTCGGCAATACCGCGCTGAACACCGGCAAACTGACCGTTGGTAGCAACACCGCGCTGGGCGCCGGCACATTGAACGCGGCGGCAGGCACCACGCTGGACGCCAACACGGCTGTCAGCCTGAACAACGCGGTGGCGCTGGCCGGGGCACTGAACATCGGCGGTACGGCGGACCTGACCCTGACCGGTCTGGTCAGCGGCGCCGGCAGCCTGGTGAAAAACGGCGCGGCCAATCTGATCCTCAATGCGGCCAACAACTACCTCGGTGGCACCACCCTGAACGCTGGCACCCTGACCGTTGGCAACAGTTCTGCATTGGGCTCCGGCGCACTGACCGTCGCTGGCGCGGCGACACTGGACAGCAATTCGCCGCTGGTCAGCCTCAACAACGCTGTTGCCCTCAACGCTGCACTGACCGTCGGTGGCACGCAAAACCTGACCCTCGGCGGCGTGACCAGTGGCACCGGCCAGTTGATCAAGTACGGCGCGGCCAACCTGACCCTCAACGGCAACAACACCTTCAGCGGCGGCACCACGCTCAACGCCGGTACGTTGACCCTCGGCAATGCCAGTGGCTTGGGCAGTGGCGCGTTGGTTGTCGGCGGCGCGGCGACGCTGGATAACAGCGCGTCATTCGGCATTGGCAATGCGCTGACGCTCAACGCCGGATTGACCGTCGCGGGCAACAACGACCTGAGCCTCAACGGCGTGATCGACGGCGCCGGCAGCCTGACCAAAAACGGCCTGTCGGACCTGACCCTCGCTGGTAACAACACCTTTACCGGCGCGCTGAACATCGTTTCCGGCAGCGTCACCACGTTGAACGCCAATGCGTTGGGCAATACCTCTGGCGTCAATATCAGCGCGGGCGCCGGGCTGAATCTGGGCAGCGACGCCAGCCTCGGCGCGCTGACCGGCAGCGGCAGTGTGCAGCTCACTGGCAGCAACACGTTGACGGTCGGCGGCGGCAACGTCACCAGCACTTTTGACGGTGACCTCAGCGGCAGCGGCGGCCTCAGCAAAATCGGCACGGGTACGCTGAATCTGACCGGTATCAACGGCGTCACCGGCAATACCACGATCGATGGCGGCACCTTGAACCTCAGTGGTTCGCTGGGCAGTGCACAACTCATCGTCAATACCGGCGGCACCCTGACCGGTACCGGCTCGGCGCTCGGCTCGGTGAACATCAACAACGGCGGCCATCTGGCGTTGTCGTCAGGCAACACCTTGTCGGCAAGTGCTCTGACCCTCGCGGCCGGCAGCAATGTTGATGTGGCACTGGGCACACCGTCGACCTCGTCGCTGATGAATGTCGGCGGCAACCTCACCCTCGACGGCAATCTCAATGTCACCGATGCCGGTGGTTTCGGCGTTGGTGTGTATCGCCTGTTCAACTACACCGGCGCCCTGACCAACCTGGGCCTCGATGTTGCCAGCGTGCCGGTCGGTTTTGGCCTGGGCGACCTGGTGGTGCAGACCGGCGTGGCCAATCAGATCAACATTCAAGTCTCGGCGCCGAACGTCAACATCCGTTACTGGGACGGCAGCCAGACCATTGCCAACGGCGTCGTCGATGGCGGCAGCGGCACGTGGAATGCGGTCGGCACCAACTGGACCGATGCCAACGGTCTGGTCAACCAGCCATGGGCCGGCGACTTCGCGGTGTTCCAGGGCAGTGCCGGAACGGTGACGGTGAACGGCACGCAAGCCTTCACCGGCATGCAGTTCCTCACCGACGGCTACAACCTGGTCAACGGTGCGGCGGGGCAACTGACCGCGGTCAACGGCACTGGCGGGACCACGGCGGTGCGTGTCGATCCAGGCGTGACCGGGACCATCGGCGTGAACATCGATGGCAGCGGCATTCTCAACAAACTCGACTCCGGCACTTTGGTACTCAACGGTGCCAATACTTACAGCGGCGGTACGCAACTGGACGGCGGCAAGATTATCGTCGGCAGTAACACTGCGTTGGGCAGCGGTGCGCTGACCGCCAACGCCGGTACGCAACTGGACAGTAACGCAGCGGTGACCCTCGGCAACGCTGCAACGCTCAACGGCAACCTCACTGTGATCGGCAGCCATGCGCTGACCCTCAACGGCGTGATCGGCGGCACCGGTGGCCTGATCAAAAATGGCGCGGCCAACCTGACGCTGGGCGGCAACAACGCCTTCCTCGGGCCCGTCGCGCTGAACGCGGGTGGACTGATTCTGGCGTCCAACTCCGCGCTGGGCTCCGGCACCCTGAACGCGGCGGGCGGTACCACGCTGGATGCGGCCACCGGGGTTTCGGTGAACAACGCCGTCAACCTGGCCGGCAACCTCGGCATTGGCGGCACGGCGGATCTGACGCTTGCCGGCACGATCAACGGCGCCGGCAGCCTCACCAAAAACGGCGCAGCCAACCTGACCCTGGCCGGCAATAACAACTTCCTCGGTGGCATCAACCTCAACGCGGGCACCCTGACCGCCGGCAGCAACTCGGCGCTGGGTCTGGGCAACCTCACCGTGGCCGGTGCTTCGGCGCTGGACAGCAACAGTGCACTGAGCCTGGGCAACAACGTGGTGCTCAACGCCAACCTGAGCAACACAGGCACCCACAATCTGACCCTGGCGGGCGTCGTCAGCGGCGCTGGCGGACTGATCAAGAACGGCGCGTCGAACCTGACGCTCAACGGCATCAACACCTTCAGCGGCGGCACCACACTGAACGCCGGTACGCTGACTCTCGGCACCGGTGGCTCTCTGGGCAGCGGCGCGCTGACCGTGGCCGGGGCTTCGACCCTCGATAACTCAGCACCACTGGTGCTGGCCAACAACGTCAACGTCAATGCCAATTTTAGCCTGGCCGGCAACAACAACCTGACCCTTGGCGGTGTGATTGCAGGGGCCGGCACGCTGACCAAAAATGGTCTGGCCGACGTGACCCTGAGTGGCAACAACACCTTCAGCGGCACGTTCGATGTGCTGTCCGGCAGCCTGACCACGCTGAGTGGTGCGGCGCTGGGCAACAACGCCACGGTCAATCTCGCTGGCGGCGCGGCGCTGAATCTCGGTGCATCGGGCAGCCTCGCCAGCCTCACAGGCAGCGGTACTGCACTGATCGGTACCGGCAACACCCTGAGCCTCGGAGGCAACAATGTCAGCAGCACGTTCGCCGGCATCCTCAGCGGTGACGGCGGATTGACCAAGCTCGGCAGCGGCACCCTGACCCTCAGTGGCATCAGCGACCTGACCGGCGACACTAACGTCAATGCCGGCACCCTGCAGGTCAACGGTTCGCTGGCCAGCGGCAATGTACTGGTGAACAACGGCGGCACCCTCGGCGGCAGCGGCAGTTTGACCGGCGCGGTGACGGTGGCCGATGGCGGTCATCTGGCGGGTGTGACCGGCAGCACATTGTCCGTCGGTTCGCTGGTGTTCAACGGTAACTCCAGCTTCGATGTCGGCCTCGGCACACCGGTGTCCGGTGGCGGCAACGCACTGGTCAACGTCGGCGGCAACCTGACCCTCGACGGTACGCTCAACGTCAGCGACATCGGCGGCTTCGGCAGCGGCGTGTATCGCCTGATCAACTACACCGGTGGCCTGACCGACAACGGCATGCTGATCGGCAGCGTGCCGGGCAGCGTCACTCCGGGCGATTTGCAATTGCAAACCGCGCTGGCCAATCAGATCAATCTGCTGGTCACCGCTCCGGGCGTTACCGTGCAGTTCTGGGACGGCAACCAGATGGTCGCCAACGGTTCGGTGGACGGTGGCAGCGGTACCTGGGGTACGGGCACCACCAACTGGACCGACGTCAACGGCACCACCAACCAAGGCTGGGCCAATAACTTCGCGGTGTTCCAGGGCACGGCAGGTACCGTCACCGTCAACGGCGCGCAAACCATCACCGGCATGCAGTTCGTCACCGATGGCTACAGCCTGCAAAACGGCACGGCGGGTTCGCTTAACTTGGTCAACGGTTCGCTGGGCAACGCCTCGGTGCGTGTCGATCCAAACGCGACGGCGACCATCGGCGTAGCGCTCAACGGTGCCGGCACCCTCGGCAAGTACGACACCGGCACCCTGGTGCTCAATGCCGCCAACGGCTACACCGGCGGCACCGCGCTCAATGGCGGCAAGATCGTGGTCGGCAACCACGCGGCGCTCGGCACCGGCGTGTTGACCGCTGCCAACGGCACGGCGCTGGACAGCAACGCAGCCGTCAGCCTCGGCAACGACGTGGTGCTCAACGGTGGCCTGAACGTCGCCGGCTCCAACGCCTTGACCCTCGGCGGCGTGGTCAGCGGCAGCGGGAGTCTGATCAAGACCGGCGCTTCGAGCCTGACCCTCAACGGCAGCAACACCTACAGCGGCGGCACCCAACTCAATGACGGCACGCTGATCCTCGGCAACAACAGCGCCATCAGCAGCGGTGCATTGAGTGTGCTGGGTAACGGCACCCTCGACAGTACTTCGGCGTTGCAACTGGCCAACGCCATCAACCTCGGCGCAACGCTGACTCTGGCGGGTAACCAGAACACCACGCTCATCGGGGCGATAACCGGCACCGGTAGCCTGGTGAAAAACGGCGCGGGTGATTTGCTGCTCAGCGGCGCCAACACCTACAGCGGTGGCACCACGCTCAACAGTGGCAGCACCCGCGGTGACACCAGCAGCCTGCAAGGTGCAATCGTCAACAACGCGGCGCTGACCTTTGAGCAAAACGCCGACGGCAGCTACACCGGCAACCTCACCGGCACCGGTACGCTGAACAAAACCGGCAGCGGTCAATTGCTCCTGACCGGCAACAATACCTTCACCGGCAACACCTCGGTGCAGGCCGGCGACTTGATCGTCAACGGCGTACTCAACAGCGCCAACGTCACCGTCGACAGCGGCGCGAGCATCGGCGGCAGTGGCCAACTCGGCGGTGCCGTGCAACTGGCCAGCGGCGCGACCCTGACGGGCGGCAGTGGGGCGACGCCGTTGTCGGTCGGTTCACTGGCCTTGTCCTCGGCGACCAACCTGGACTTCAGCCTCGGCTCGGCCACCAGTTCGACGACGGTGGTCAACGTCGCCGGCAACCTGACCCTCGACGGCACGCTAAATATCAGCAATGCCGGCGGCTTCGGCACGGGCGTCTATCAACTATTCAGTTACGGCGGCAGCCTGACCGACAACGGCCTGGTCTACGGCAGCCTGCCGGTCTCGGCGGCCAACCTGACCCTGCAAACGGCCATCGCCAATCAGATCAACCTGTTGGTGCAAGGCACGCCGGGTGAAGTGCAGTTCTGGAACGGTGGCAAAACCAACCCGGACGGCAGCATCAGTGGCGGCAGCGGTGTGTGGGGGCCGGACACCAACTGGACCGATCCGACCGGTACCCAGGCGTTGGGCGCCAACGGCCAGTTCGCGGTGTTCGGCGGGCAGGGTGGCGCCGTGACGGTGCTCGGCAATCAGCGTTTCACCGGGTTGCAGTTCCTCGGCAGCGGTTACAGCCTGGCGTCGGGGGCTGGCGGTTCGCTGACACCGGTCAACGGGGCGGGCGGCAGTCTCGCGCCGGTGCGGGTCAACGCAGGGGCGACCACCGAGATCTCCGTGCCGCTGGTGGGCATTGGCGGTATCGAAAAGCTTGATTCCGGCACGCTATCGCTCAGCGCCGCCAACACCTACAGCGGCGGCACCACTGTCAGCGGCGGTACGCTGATCGGCAACAGCACCAGCCTGCAAGGCAACATCCTCAACAATGCACAACTGGTGTTCCAGCAAAGCGTCGCCGGCCAGTTCTCTGGCACGCTCAGCGGCACCGGACGACTGGCCAAACGCGGTGCCGGGCGCTTGTTGCTGACCGGTAATCAGCCGTTCAACGGCAGCGTCTCGGTGGATCAGGGCGTGTTGCAAGTCGGTAGCCTTGCGGCCCGCGCCTCGCTTGGAGGACAGATCACCGTCGCCAATGGCGCCGGCCTGAGCGGTAACGGCAGCGTCGGTGCGGTGGACAACCACGGCGTCGTGGCATCTGGCGGGGCCGATGGCACCTTGAGTGTGAGCGGTAACCTGACCAACGCCGCCGATGGTGTGTTGGCACTCACGGTCAGCTCGCCAACCGCCACACCGCTGGCCGTCGGAGGCACCGCAGTCCTCGGTGGCGGCCTGCAAGTCACGAGCCTCGCACCGTTCACCGGCAACACCATCTATTCACTGATCAGTGCGGGCGGTGGCGTGTCGGGGACATTCAGTACAACCGATCTGCCGCAATACGCGTTCCTCGACACCGCACTGGTCTACGATGCGAACGCGGTGAATCTGGCGGTCAGCCGCAACGGCAACTCCTTCGCCGACGTGGCCGCGACCGGCAACCAGTTCAACACCGCCACAGCGTTGACCAACAACGGGCCGGCCGGGGCAATGTTGCAGAACGAAATCCTCAACCTCAGCGTCGCTCAGGCACGCAACGCCTTCGACAGCCTGTCCGGGGAAATCCACGCGAGTACGGCCAGCGCGATTCTGGAAGATTCCCGCTACGTGCGCGACGCAGTCAACGACCGCATGCGCCAGCCGTCGTGCAGCGCAACGGACGATCCGCGCAACGCACTGGCGCCCAGCGACAATCAGTTGAGCAGCAACGGTTGCCACGGCGAGATGGTCGGATGGGTGCGTGCCCTGGGGGCGTGGGGTGAGTCCGATGGCGACAGCAACAGCGCGAAACTGGATCGCAACCTCAGCGGTTTCCTGCTCGGCACCGACAAGCAGCTCGATGATCAGTGGCGCGTTGGGATGGCCGCCGGCTACACCCGCAGCGACATTGACGCCCATGACCGGCGTTCGGACGCCACGGTGGAGAGCTACCACCTGGCGGCGTACCTGAACTCGCAATTCGATGCGCTGGCTGTGCGCCTTGGCGCGGCGTATGGCTGGCATGACATCGAGAGCAAGCGCGACGTCAGCGTCGGTGCCTACAACGATCGGCTGGAGGCCAACTACGACGCACGCAGCGCCCAGGTGTTCGGCGAAGCCGGTTACACCGTCGAGGCGGCCGGCATTGCCCTTGAGCCGTTCGCCGGCCTGGCCTACGTCAACTACGACAGCGACAAAGCCAAGGAGAAAGGCGGGGTGGGGCGCCTGTCGGCTGAGTCCGACCAGGACATCACGTTCTCCACCCTCGGCCTGCGCGCCGGCAAACGCATCACCCTGGCCAACGGTGGACAGTTCACCCCGCGTGCCGCCATTGGCTGGCGTCACGCCTTCGGTGATACCAAGCCCGACGCGGACATGACCTTTATCGACGGCGGTGCCTCGTACACCGTGCAGGGTGTGCCGATTGCCGAGGACAGCGCGGTGCTTGAAGCCGGGGTGGATTTCCAGATCAGCCCGACCGGCAAACTCGGTATCGGTTATTCGGGGCAGGTCTCCGGCGACAGCAACGACCATGCGATGACCATCAGTTTCAGCCTCGGGTTCTGATTCGCTTCTGCAATGCTTGACCGCCCGCAAGGGCGGTTTTTTTGTCTCGGGTTCAGCCATGCCTCGCTCTGTTAGAATCGGCGCCATTGACCCAACGAGGTGCCCCTGATGAGCGAGCCGATCCGCCTGACCCAGTACAGCCATGGCGCTGGGTGCGGTTGCAAGATTTCCCCACAAGTACTGGAAGTGATTCTGGCCGGTAGCGGTGCGCAGAATCTGGACCCGAAGCTGTGGGTCGGCAACGCCTCGCGCGATGACGCCGCGGTCTATTCCATCGATGAAGAGCGCGGCGTGGTATCGACCACCGACTTTTTCATGCCGATCGTCGATGATCCGTTCGATTTCGGTCGCATCGCCGCCACCAATGCCATCAGCGATATCTACGCCATGGGCGGCGATCCGTTGATGGCCATCGCGATCCTCGGCTGGCCGGTCAACGTGCTGGCGCCGGAAATTGCCCGGGAAGTCATTCGTGGCGGGCGCTCGGTGTGCGATGAGGCCGGCATTCCATTGGCGGGCGGTCACTCCATCGATGCGCCGGAACCGATCTTCGGCCTGGCCGTCACCGGGCTGGTGGAAAAACGCCACATGAAGCGCAACGACACCGCCACCGCCGGTTGCTTGCTGTACCTGACCAAACCCTTGGGCATCGGCATCCTTACCACGGCGGAAAAGAAGGGCAAGTTGCGCAGCACCGACGTCGGCCTGGCCCGCGACTGGATGTGCACCCTGAACAAACCCGGCAGCCGCTTTGGCAAACTCGAAGGCGTGACCGCAATGACCGACGTCACCGGTTTCGGCCTGCTCGGGCATCTGGTGGAAATGGCCGATGGCAGCCAGTTGACTGCACGTATCGAATACGACCGGGTGCCGCGTTTGCCGGGCGTCGAGTATTACCTCGAACAAGGCTGCGTTCCCGGCGGCACTTTGCGCAATTTCGATAGCTACGCCAGCAAACTCGGGCGCCTGCAGGAGCTGCACAAGCGCGTGTTGTGTGATCCGCAGACCAGCGGTGGCCTGTTGATCGCCGTCACCCCCGAGGGCAATGCCGAATTCCTCAAAGTCGCCGCCGAGCTGGGCCTTGATCTGGCGCCGATCGGCGAACTGGTCGAGCGACAGAGTCACGCGGTCGAGGTGTCTTGATGTCTGTCGACTGCACCGATTACCGCGACATCTTTCTCAACGACCGACCGATGATGGACGCCCGTGCGCCGATCGAATTTTCCAAGGGTTCGTTTCCCGGCGTGGTCAACCTGCCGCTGATGAACGATCACGAGCGGCAGCGCATCGGCACCTGCTACAAGCAACAGGGCCAACAGGCCGCCATCGAAATGGGTCATCAACTGGTGTCCGGGGCGGTCAAGGCCGAACGGATCCAGGCCTGGGCGGATTTCGCCCGGGCGCATCCCGATGGTCTTTTGTATTGTTTTCGCGGTGGCCTGCGTTCGCAGATCGTTCAGCAATGGCTCAAGGACGAGGCGGGCATCGACTATCCGCGGGTCGGTGGTGGCTACAAGGCCATGCGCACCTTCCTGCTGGAGGCGGTCGATCAAGCCGTGGCCCAGTGTGATTTCGTATTGCTGGGCGGCATGACCGGCACCGGCAAAACCGAAGTCCTGGCGCTATTGAGCAACGGGCTGGACCTTGAGGGCTATGCCAATCATCGCGGTTCGAGTTTCGGCAAACGCGCCACGGGTCAGCCGTCGAACATCGACTTCGAGAATCGCCTGGCAGTGGATGTGCTGAAAAAGCGTGCCCGCGGTCTCGAGCAATTCGTGCTCGAAGACGAGAGCCGGGCAGTCGGCAGTTGTGCGCTGCCACTGCTGCTGTATCAAGGCATGCAACAGTTTCCGATGGTCTGGCTCGAAGACAGCCTGCAGGGGCGTGTCGAGCGGATCTTGCGCGATTATGTGGTGGACCTGTGTGCCGAGTTCATCAGCGTGCACGGCGACCAGGGCTTTACGCTGTTTTCCGAGCGTTTGCTGGACAGCCTGAATAACGTGCAGAAGCGCCTGGGCGGCGAGCGCCATCGGCGGATGCTGATCCTGATGGAGCAAGCGTTGATCGAGCAGGGCCGCAGCGGCGCGGTGGATTTGCACCGGGGCTGGATCGAAGGACTACTGGTTGAGTATTACGATCCGATGTACGCCTTTCAGCGCGAGAAGAAAGGCGCGCGGATCGAGTTTGCCGGGGAGCGGGGGGCGGTGTTGGAGTATTTGCGTGAGCGGGTGAATCAACGGGGTTGAGGGTGGATTCACCGGTCGCATCGCTGGCAAGCCAGCTCCCACAATGTTCTTGGTTACTCCCGGATTTTGTGGTCACACAAGACCCCTGTGGGCGCTGGCTTGCCAGCGATGAGGGCCGAACCGGCCACGCAACGCCCCTGTGGGAGCTGGCTTGCCAGCGATGAGGCCCGCCCAGGCCACGCAAGACTCAGGTCGGGCAAGTCTCCTGCCCGTTATCCAGCCCTTGCTTGTAGATATTGCTCTGCAGGCTGGCCTTGCCGTTGTGCCAGGTCAGCGTCAGGACATACAGCGAATCGAAGTCGCTGGATTCCCAATCTTCGGTGATCTTCTGCTTCTTGCCGACCGCTTCCCCGGCGACCTTGTTGATCAACTCTGGCAGATAGCCGTGGGACCACGCCGTGTAAATGACCGAGTTGTGATACTTGTCGTGCAGCAGTTCATCGGCCAGGTCGCTGGTATCGTTGGCCGAGAAGTTGATGTTCACCGGCAGACCGAGCTTGATCGCGCTGGGGCTGATGGTCATCAATGGGCGAATGTAACTGTAGGAGTTGTCCAGCTCGCCTTCCTCGACGTTGCGCGTCGGGTTCGCGGCAAATACGTAGTTGGCCTTGCCGAACTTTTCCGGCAGCAGGGTCGCGAGGTCTATCGCACGGTTCAGTCCCTGGCAATTGAGCTGGCCCAGGCCACCGGCCGGTTTTTCCGCATGACGCAGGAACACCAGCGTCTGGGTGCCATCGGCCGGCTGAGCGCGGCTCTCACTGGATTCGAGCGACAAAAACAACGCACTGGTTGCCAGCAGGGCGGGCAAGAACAGGTAGGCGCGATGTTTGAAGCGATTGGCAAATTTCAGTGGATTGATCATGGAATAAAGGGTTCTTCAGCGCATTGGGTTTAAGGCTGACAAACCTTTACACCGCGACTTTCCAGCGTCGGGTGTTTTCCATGTCGTGAAGCCGGTCCGTTTCAAAGGGGCAGTGCTCAGAGTCCTCTGAAGCCCATTGGTTCGATTCCGGCCGAGAGCGCAGCAATTTACCGGTAACCTTCAACGGGTTGCAGCGAAGGTTATCGACATGATGTTGCGGATTTATGGACACCCTACACCCAAGGCTCGCAATCACGCTGTGATCCGCATTGATCTCGACCATCAGCGTTATTGATGGCTTCGACGGTCTCAACCCGCGTGATCTCCTTTATGATCGGCGTTCTCAATTTTCTCGTGGATCCAACCCATGACCGATTTGTCTGCGTTCCCCATCACTGAAAAATGGCCGGCCCAGTATCCGGAGTGGATTCAGCTTTACTCCTTGCCGACCCCCAACGGCGTCAAGGTCTCGATCATGCTGGAAGAGATTGGCTTGCCGTATGAGCCGCATCGCGTCGGTTTCGAAACCAGCGATCAGATGTCCCCCGAGTTCCTGTCGTTGAACCCCAACAACAAGATTCCGGCGATCCTCGACCCCCACGGTCCTGGCGGTCTGCCGCTGCCGTTGTTCGAATCCGGCGCGATCCTGGTTTATCTGGCTGACAAGAGCGGGCAACTGCTGGCGCAGGAAGGGGCTGGCCGTTACGAAACCCTTCAGTGGCTGATGTTTCAGATGGGCGGCATCGGTCCGATGTTTGGCCAGCTGGGCTTTTTCAACAAGTTCGCCGGTAAAGACTACGAAGACAAACGCCCCCGTGACCGCTATGTGGAAGAGAGCAAACGCCTGCTCGGTGTTCTCGATAAACGCCTGCAAGGTCGGGAGTGGATCATGGGCGAACGCTACACCATCGCCGACATCGCCACGTTCCCATGGATCCGCAACCTGATCGGCTTCTATGAAGCCGGCGATCTGGTTGGCATCCAGAACTTCCCGAACGTCACCCGCGTGCTGGAAAAATTCCTCGCACGGCCGGCAGTGAAACGCGGTCTGGAAATCCCCAAACCCATCGCCAACTGAAACCCCACAACCCCTTGCAGGAGCGAGCAAGCTTGCTCCTGCAAATTTCCCCGTTTCTCAGGAATACCCATGTCCAGTCAGTTCCCCGAAGCACGCCCACGCCGTCTGCGCCGCAATGCGAGCCTGCGCAGTCTGTTCCAGGAAACCGAGTTCAGCCTGAACGACCTGGTGCTGCCGATATTCGTCGAAGAAGAAATCGATGACTTCGTCCCGATCAAAAGCATGCCCGGCGTAATGCGCATTCCCGAGTCGAAACTGGCCGGCGAGATCGAGCGGTATGCCCGGGCCGGGATCAAGTCGGTGATGACCTTTGGCGTGTCGCATCACCTCGATAGCCGTGGCAGCGATACCTGGAACGACAACGGCCTGGTGTCGCGCATGTCGCGCATTGCCAAGGACGCGGTGCCGGAGATGATTGTCATGTCCGACACCTGTTTTTGCGAATACACCGACCATGGCCATTGCGGCGTGCTGCATAACCATGAAGTCGACAACGACCAGACCCTGCTCAACCTCGGCAAGCAAGCGGTCGCCGCGGCCCGTGCCGGTGCCGACGTGATCGCGCCGTCCGCCGCCATGGACGGGCAGGTCCAGGCGATTCGCCGGGCGCTGGACGCAGCCGGGTTCACCCAGACGGCGATCATGGCCTATTCGACCAAGTTCGCTTCGGCGTTGTATGGTCCGTTCCGCGAAGCCGGCGGCAGCGCGCTCAAGGGTGACCGCAAAAGCTATCAAATGAACCCGATGAACCGCCGTGAAGCGTTGCGTGAATCGCTGCTGGACGAGCAGGAAGGTGCCGATGCGCTGATGGTCAAACCGGCCGGTGCGTATCTGGACATCATCCGCGACATTCGCGAGGCCTCGCGCCTGCCATTGTCGGCGTATCAAGTCAGCGGCGAGTACGCGATGATCAAATTCGCTGCCCAGGCAGGTGCCATCGATGAGGACCGTGTGGTGCGCGAAAGCCTTGGCGCAATCAAGCGTGCCGGCGCTGACCTGATCTTCACTTACTTCGCGATGGACCTGGCACTGGCCGGGATCTAAACGACACCACCGCTCCCACAATGGATTGTTCAAGTCAGGGGTTGTTGAAAAACGGCCGGATCCCGTGGTGATTGAAATACCGCTCAATCACCTTCGGATCGGAACACGTCTCGGCAATCGCCACATAGGTATCGGGCCGTAACAGGTAAAAGCCATTGCGGCCCAATCCGGCTTCTTCAAACGCCGGCCGCCAATCGAACACCTGCAACGGCAGATGGTGTTCGTGGCACCAGGCGATCATCTCGTCGCTGGTGTCGCCGTACACATGCACCTGCCACGTCAGGCATTTCAGCGATTCGAAATTGTCACCTTCACCGTCGTGCGCCCAGGGCAAGCGGTCGCCGCCGTGCACGTGCCCGGCAACGCCGTTGCTCAGGGGCATCGCGCGGTAGTTCAGGGTGATCTGCGATATCGTGCGGAAGAGGAATTCACGGGAGGCTTCAAACGAGGCCATTTTTGGAATCAGAAATGGCGCCAGGCGTGTGCGCAATACATCAGCCATGGGGCCTTCGGCGGTGACGAACGTGAACACCCGGTCGGTGGTGGCCACCAACTTGCGGGCGAAGGCGATGCGTTCGGTTTCATAGGTGTCGAGCAAGCCGGCCTCGGCACCGCCACTCAGCACCGCCGCGAGTTTCCAGGCGAGGTTAATCGCGTCGCCGATACCGGTGTTCATGCCCTGGCCACCGGCGGGGCTGTGCACATGGGCGGCGTCGCCCAGTAAAAAAGCCCGGCCGGTGCGGAAATGATCCGCCACCCGATGATGCACGCGGTAGGTCGAGAACCCGTTCAACTGTTCGATCTTGACCTGCATGTGCTCGATGGCCCGGCGGCTGACGTCTTCGAATCGCAGGGTTTCGGCCTGCTCGGCGCGGTCATCGCGCACGGTGCCGATCAATCGCGCACGACCTTCAGCGGCCAGCGGGAACACCACGAGAAAGTCCGCTTCATCAAGATCCACGTGCAGTTCGCCGTTGAACGTCGGACCGCTGGCCTGCACGTCGGCGACGTAGAAAATTTGTTGATAGGTGCCGCCGGGAAATCCGGTGTCCAGGGTTTTGCGCACGATTGAGCGGGCGCCGTCGCAGCCCGCCAGGTAGCAGGCCTGGCAGGTTTCCTGTTGACCGTCGGCCAGGCGCAAGGTGGCGGTGATGCCATCGCCGGTTTCCTCGAAGCCCAGCAGCTCGGTGTCGCGCTCGACGCGGATGCCGAAGGTTTCTAGACGTTCGATGAGCAGCCGTTCGTGTTCATCCTGCGGGAAGATTTCGAGAAACGCGTAGGGTGTCAGACCCTCGCCGATACGGCTCAGGGGCAAGCGGGCCACGGGCTCGCCCTTGACCCAGAAATTGGCCGCAGCCACGCGATGGCCGCGCTGGACGATGGCATCCGCCAGGCCGAGCTGGCGATACAGCTCCAGCGTCCGCGCCTGCACGGCCAGTGCCCGCGACGTGGTGCCGGGGGCTGACGTCTTGTCGATGATCCGCACGCGGATCCCCAGTTTGCTTAGCCACAAGGCCAGCACCAGCCCGGTGGGGCCGGCGCCGATGATCAAGACGTCGCTTCGGTGCATGAACCCATCCTCTTCGCCGTGTGGTTCAAGTATGGTCCACAGGCGTAGGGCGGCCAGGCTGACTGCTCAACGGAAAAACGAGCGTCAACGACTAGAAGTCGATGGTGCCCGACAGCTTCGCCATCCGCGGTTCGCCCTGGGTCAGATAGCCGCCCTGCGCCGATTCCCAGTATTTCTTGTTGGCCACGTTCTCGACGCCGAAGCGCAGGGTCACGTCTTTCTCCTGAACCTTGAAGGCGTAGCGAGCGCCAGCGTCGAAGCGGTTCCAGGTCGGCAGGCTGAGGTTGTTTGCGGCATCGGCGTATTGGCCACCGGTGCGCAACATCCGGCCATTGAGTGCTACGCCTTGCAGGCCGGGTACGTCCCAATCGACGCTGGCGTTGAACTGAAAGGTCGGGACACCGATGGCGTGGTTGCCGTCGTTGAGGCCACCCTGTGTTTTCTTCAATTCGGTGTCCATCACCGTGACGCCGCTGAGCAGACGCAGACCGTCGATGGGCTCGCCGAAGACGTTGAGTTCCACGCCTTTATTGACTTGCTCACCGTCGTTCACGAAGCGTGCGGTGGTGTCGTCGATGACTTCGGTGTAACCATCCGCCGGCTGCTCGATGCGATAAACACCGAGGGTGGCGCCATAGGTGCCCATGTCGACTTTCACACCGGCTTCGATCTGCTTCGAGCGCGCCGGGGCGAACGCTTCATTGCCATTGACCACGACTCGCGAACCGGACGTCGTCGGCGAGGTCGGCCCCTGCGCCAGACCCTCGATGCGGTTGGCGTAGAACGACACATGTTCCCACGGCTTGAACACGATGCCGTACACCGGCGTGGTGATCGATTCGTCATAGTTGGACGTGCGGGTGCCGGTACCGTAGGCATAGCCCTGAACGACCATTTGCTGGCGCCGCACGCCGACGGTCACCAGCAGGCGATCATCGAAGAACCCCAGGGTGTCGGACACCGCGCCGCTGCGCACGAAGGTCTTGCCGGTGATGCCCGGATCGTGCAAGTCGCCGCCGGAGAAGCCGCCCTGTGGTGCCGGGACGTCAACCGGGTGATAGATGTTGTTCGGGTAACGGGTCAGGTCGAAATCGTAGGCGTTGCGCTGTTGCGTCCAGATGCCGGCCAGGCCGAAGTTGAGTTGATGGCTGACCGGGCCAGTGGCGAATTTGCCGTTGAGGCCGGCCATGGTGCTGGTGTTGTCCTCGTCGTGGGGAATGAACGAGCCGGTCGTGGTGGAGCTGCCATCGTTTCCGACCAGGGTCGTGCTGTTGTAGTTGCCGACTTCGCGGGTGTGTTTGGCACCGGCGGCCGCGTAAGCGGTCCAGCTCTCGTTCAGGTCGTACTCGGCGCGGAGCATGCCGAAGGTGTCTTCAATCTGAGTAAAGCCCCACTTCTGTGCGTAGTTGGTGTCGGCCGACGGCGCATCCGGGATGTGCGTGGCGGTGCCGAGATTCACCGAACTGCGGCCACCGTTGATGCGCTCCTTCGAGTAGACGAAATCACCGGAAATGCGCAGGGCATCACCACGATAGTCGAGGCCGATGGCGAACAGTTTGGAGCGCTGGTTTTCATCGTCGATGGCGGTGTCGCCTTCGCGTTGCGACAGGTTGATGCGCGCACCGAAGCGGTTGTCCTCGCCGAAGCGTTGGCCGACATCCAGATGCTCACCGATGCGCCCGTCGTCACTGATGTCGGTGCTGAAGCGACGCAGCGGCACGTCCCCGGCGCGTTTGGGTTGCAGGTTGACGCCGCCACCGATGCCGGAGCCGGTCGGGGTCACGCCGTTGATGAAGGCATTCGGACCTTTGAAGACTTCCACACGCTCCAGCGCGTCAGTGGAAATGATCTGCCGCGGCAGGATGCCGTAGAGACCGTTGTAGGAAATATCGTCACCGTTGAGGGGCAGGCCACGGATCATGAACGTCTCGGCCTGGTTGGAAAACCCGGAAGCCTGACGCACCGATGAGTCGTTGAGCAAAACGTCGCCAACGGTTTCGGCCTGCTGGTCGCGGATCAGTTGTTCGGTGTAGGCCGTCACGCTGAACGGCACGTCCATCGCGTCCTGATTGCCCAGCACGCCCAGTTGGCCGCCCCGCGCTACCTGGCCGCCGGCGTACACCGGTGGCAGCTCGGACGGTGACGGGGCCTGGGCGTTGACGTTGACGTCGTCCAGCACCAGCGCTTTGCCATCGGCTTGCGGAGCGGGCGCGGGGGTTGCGGCATGGGCGGTGAAGGTTAATGAACAAAGCAGGGCGATCAGCGTCGGGCGAAAGGGAGCGCCGGTGCGGACTGGAGTAATCATGTTTCGTTCCTGGGCGGTGAGCGCCGGTAGAAAAGGAAATGACGGCGCAAAACTCCATGCGCAAATGCGACTCCAGATGCAAATGATAGAAGTTCCCAATCGCATCGCGCAATCATTTTGTCATTACGGTCTGCAGGTGAAGATTGGAGGGGGTTGCAATTCCCATCACTCCGGGCAGAGATTCGGGTTGCCGGAGGAACAGTTGCTCTGTGCCGCAGTCATAGCCTGCGCAATGCCATTGGTCGTATGGTTAACCCGGTTCAACGGACTCCCTGGAGCAACATGCAAGCCCAACGATTGATCATGAGCGTCGCCGCGTTGCTGGTGTTGGCCGGTTGCAGCAGCCAACGGACCCAGGAGCCACCGGTGCGCAAACCTGCCGAGGTCAAGGCGCAAATCGTGCGTTTGCTGCCGGCCAAAACGGTCGACCGTCAAGGCTGGGCCACGGATATCTACGCCGCGTTCGCCGCACAGAGCATTGCACCGACCACGCAAAACCTGTGTGCCGTGCTCGCGGTGACCGAGCAGGAATCAACTTTCCAGGTCGACCCGAGCGTACCGGGGCTGGGCAAGATCGCCCGCGAGGAAATCGATCGCCGAGCGACCAAGGCACACATTCCCGGACTGCTGGTCAGCGGGGCACTGCGGGTGAGTTCGCCCAATGGCAAAACCTACAGCGACCGCCTCAATGCAGCGCGCAGTGAGAAAGAACTGAGTGCGATCTTCGATGATTTCATCGGCATGGTGCCCATGGGCCAGACCCTGTTCGCCGGTTTCAACCCGGTACACACCGGTGGGCCGATGCAGGTCAGCATCGATTTTGCCGAGCAACAGGCCAAGGGGTATCCCTACCCGGTGGATGGCTCGATTCGTCGTGAAGTCTTTACCCGCCGCGGCGGCATGTATTTCGGCATCGCCCATTTGCTGGGTTACCCGGTGAGTTACGAACAGCCGCTGTATCGCTTTGCCGACTTCAATGCCGGTTGGTACGCCAGCCGCAATGCCGCGTTCCAGAACGCCGTCAGTCGTGCCTCGGGCATCCCGCTGGCGCTGGATGGCGACCTGATCCGCTACGGCTCGATCATGCCCGGCAGCACGGAGCTGGCGGTGCGCACCCTTGGCAAGCAGTTGGACATGCGCAATCCGACGATCAGGGACCAACTGGAGGAGGGCAGCAGCCTCGAATTCGAGGACAGCAAGCTCTATCAGCGGGTCTTTGCCTTGGCTGAAAAGGCCGAGGGGCGAGCGCTGCCCCGTGCAGTGTTGCCGGGGATTGTCCTGCAAAGCCCGAAAATCACTCGAAAACTCACCACCGCGTGGTTCGCCAAACGGGTGGATGAGCGTTATCGGCGTTGTATGGCGCGTAATTGAGGATCAGAAAAACGCAGGCATGAAAAAGCCCGGCTGATCAGGCCGGGCTTTTTGCTGGGGTACTGCGGTGGGGTGATTCAGTTACGCAACGGTGTTGCCTTTCAGGCGGTCGGAACCATCGGCGGCGACTTCGTTGCCTTTCAGGCGATCCGAGCCATCAGCCGCGACGGTGTTGCCTTGCAGGCGGTCAGAACCATCGGCGGCGACTTCGTTACCTTTCAAACGATCCGAACCATCGGCAGCGACGCGTTTTTCGATCAGGCGATCCGAACCGCCCTCAGCTACGCGATTCTGGATCAAGCGATCCGAACCACCTTCAGCCACACGGCTTTCAATCAGTCGGTCCGAGCCGCCTTCAGCGACTACGGGTTGAGCAGAGGTCGCGGCAAACGCGTTAACTGCGAAGATCGAGAATGCAATGCTGAGGATGGTTTGGCGTTTCATGATCGTGTGCTCCGGGGTGTTGTTGGTGGGTATGGAGCCCATGTTACGCCGCACAATTTTTAAGAGAACTTCATTGAGGTGATGGTGAACATCGACAGCAATGATGTTGCCGCTCAGAGCACCTTCACAGCGCGGCCGATGAATTGAATCGGCCCGGTTGGCTTGCCGATTGGCGAGCCATTGGGGTTTTCCAGCGTCAGCTCGAACAGTTGGTTGGGCTCCAACGGCGGCAGTTTGTCCAACGGCACCGAAAGCGTTTGCCCCGGCTTCACCAGACCGAGGGACACCGGCCCTTGCCAGCCTTCGGCCTTGGTCCAGAACTCCAGTGCCTTGTCCTCCGGAACCTCCGCGACACCCAGCGGGATCAGCTGGATTTCCCTGGGGTTGCTGGCCTGAATGACCCAGCCGGGCGCCTTGTCCTGCGGGGCGACCAGCACCACCAGATAAGTCGGTTTGGCCGTGGTTTGCGTCAGCAGCAACGCGCCGAGCAATAAGCTTGCAGCCAGCCCGGCACCGGTAAGCCCTCGCCACAGAGGCAGGCGATTCCACCAGGTTGCCGGTGTGATCTCACGCGTTGTCGATGATGGGCGACTCAGGGCATTCACGCTGCGTTCGATGCGCTGCCACAGGTGCGTCGATGGGGTTTGTGGTTCGGCCAGTTCAGTCAGGCCCAGCAGACGGCGCTCCCAGCTGTCGACGGCGTTGCGCAGCGCGATATCGCTGCGCAGGCGTTGCTGAACCTCGGCTCGCTGCTCGGCGGACAGCGTTCCCAGCACATACTCACTGGCCAGCTCATCGAGCGCTTGCGGGGTTTCGTCGGTCGGTCTGCTGATCATCCCATGCACTCCCGTAAAGCCGTCAGGCTCCGCTTGATCCACGCTTTGACGGTGCCCAGCGGGGTGCCGAGTTTGTGTGAAATCTGTGCGTGGGAATAGCCGTCGACATAGGCGTGCACAATGCAATTGCGCCGCGCCGGTTCGAGTTGTTCCAGGCACAAGTGGATGCGAGCCGAATGTGCCTGGACATCAAAGCTGTCCTCGCTGTCTGGCACGTCGACCTCGCCTTGAATTTCGCGCTGGTGATCACGCAGGTAATTGAGTGCCAGATGCCGGGTCACGCTGAACATCCAGCCCCGGGCCGAACCCCGCGCCGGATCAAAACGCCCGGCGCCGGTCCAGATCTTCAGAAATGCATCGTGGACGATGTCCTCGGCCAGCGCTGTATCCCGCACCAGACGCTTGGCAACCCCCAACAGCCGCGGGCTCTCCTGCACATACAAATCGCGCAGGGCCTGACGCTCGCCGCGAGCGCAGGCAGCCAAGTGGTGTTCGTAGTCGAAAAGGGTTTCGGGCAAGGACACGTTCTCGGCCGGCGGTGAATTGATAGGTCGAATGCAATCTAGCAAACAAATGGCATTCCTGTGGGCGCGCGTCGCTCCCACAGGTTGATCACGTCAGATCCCGGGCCTCAACTGGCCGCCCAGAAAATATAATCCGCCTGATATTTCACCACTTCCTGCTTGCCCTTGTTGGCGGTCGTGCATTCGCTACTTGGCGCGACACCGCCCTTGAGCGCGACCCGCTGGATGTAGCTGACACCGCTCATGGCGCCTTTGTCTTCAGCCGGGTTGGCCTTGACCAGTTGGTAAGGCAGGTTGCCCGGGCTCGATGGCGCCACGGCGAGTTGCGTGCCGGTGATTTTCGACCCGTCCTTGGCCTGCCAGGTGGCCGGTGGTCCGAAATAGCTGCCGACCTGCTTGCCGCTGCGATCATTGAGCACGGCTTTGGGGCCGACGAAGGTCCACTCGGTCTGGCCGGCCGCATTGGCCTTGTCCCGGCATTCGTAGGTAATTTCGCCGACCCCGGTGGTCTCCATGGCCACCTTGTGTCCGTCCGGTACCTTGATGCTGTCGGGCAGACCGGTCTGGGCGTAGACCGCAGGAACGGTGGCGAACAAACCGACAAGGCAAATAAGCTGTTTGGCGTTCATCAATAGCTCTCCGAAAGTGGGTAATGCACTGGGCAGCAACAGGGGCTGCTACAGGTACTACCCTTGGCAAGGCATTCTGGATGCAGTGCATCGAAGAAATTTTTCAGCGCGGCAAGAGTCAGCTGCTGGAGAGCATCCCAAGGAGGTGTGTATGTATCAGCTCTATGGTCACCAGAACTCGGGCGCGGCGGCGGTCGAGGCCGCGCTGGAGCTGTGTGAGATTCCTTATCGTTTCATTGATGTCGAGTCGTCTGCGGAGGCTGCGCAGGCGTTGGTGAAACTCAATCCGCTCAAGCAGATTCCGACGCTGCAACTGCCCGACGGCAGCATCCTGACCGAGAGTGCGGCGATCCTGATTCATCTGGCGTTGACATTTCCATCGTCGAAACTGTTGCCGGATGCCCCCGCCGACCGCGATCAGGCCATTCGCGGCCTGGTATTTATTGTCAGTAATTGTTACTCGGCAATCGGCATCATCGATTACCCCGAACGCTGGCTGGCCACCACCGATGAAGCCTCGCGGCAAAACCTGATGGCGGGTACCCGCGCCCGGCTGCACTGGAGTTGGGAGGTGTTTGCCGATCAGTTCTCTGGGGAGTTGTATCTGGGCGAAGAAACGCCTGGCGCGCTGGATGTGCTGGCGGCGGTGGTCACGCGGTGGGCGGGGAGTCGGGAGCATTTACGCCGCACTCGACCCGGTTTTTATGCCTGGCTGGAGCGGATTGACCGGCATCCGACATTGGCGCCGGTGTTTGCCCGGCATTGGCCTGCCTGAACAACAGTGCCGATCAATTGCAGGAGCGAGCAGACTCGCTCCTGCAGGGGGGGCGGTGGCCGGGCGCTATTCGCCGCGAATGTACTGCTCCAGCTGCCGGATCAGTTCAGCCTGTTCAGCAATGGCTTCCTTGACCAGGTCGCCGATCGACAGCAAACCGATCAACCGGCCGTTTTCCACCACGGGCAAGTGACGCAGACGTTTTTCGGACATGATGCCCAGGCAGGTATCGACCGTCTGGTGCGTGTCCACGGTGATCACCGGCGTCACCATGATGTCGCGCACCGGCGTACCCACCGAAGAACGGCCATGCAGCACCAGTTTGCGCGCGTAATCACGTTCACTGATGATGCCCAGCACTTCATCGTTCTCCACCACCAGCAAGGCGCCGACATTCTTCTCGGCCATCTTCATCAGCGCTTCCAGCACCATGTGATCCGGTTTGATCTGGTGCACTTCCTGGTTTTTCTGATCTTTCAACTTGAGCAGTTGCGCGACGGTTTTCATGGCGGTTTCCCGGGTGTTGTCGTTGTCCTTGAAGAATCGTAGACACAAGCGTTCAGGGCAAGGGCGAAAGCGGCAGATAACGCGCAAAAAACGTCATTTGCCGATTTTTCTTTCGAATCCGCAAAAGATCGCCGCCTTCGGCAGCGCCTGCACTGGGATGCGTACACCCTGTAGAGCTGGCGAAGGCTGCGACCTTTTCGAGGCGATGACGCGTAGAATTGGCCCCCTGAATCAACTCCGAGGTTTGCAGTGGTGGATTTACCCCAGGGCTTCGTCCTGACCCGGCATTGGCGCGATACCCCGGCGGGTACGGAAGTCGAGTTCTGGCTGGCGACCGACAGCGGTCCCCGGCGAATCCGCTTGCCGTATCAGCCGTCGGTGGCGTTCCTGCCGGCCAGCCAGCGCGAGCAGGCCGAAGCGCTGCTGCACGACGAAAAAAACGTCGAACTCAAACCGCTGTCCCTGCTGGATTTCGAGCATCGCCCGGTGCTCGGCCTGTATTGCCGCCAGCACGGGCAGTTGATGCGCCTCGAAACCGCGTTGCGCCGGGCGGACGTCGAAGTCTACGAAGCCGACGTGCGCCCGCCGGAGCGCTACATGATGGAGCGTTTCATCACCGCGCCCGTACGCTTTGGCGGTACGCCGGGCGAGGGTGGCCTGCTGCTCGATGCGCAGATGAAGCCCGATCCTGACTATCGACCCAGCTTGAAACTGGTGTCGCTGGACATCGAAACCACCGCGCAGGGCGATTTGTACTCCATCGCCCTGGAAGGCTGTGGCGAGCGTCAGGTGTACATGCTTGGCCCGCCCAACGGCGACGACAGTGAGGTGGACTTCCAGCTCGAATACTGCGAATCACGCACGCTGCTGCTGAAAAAGCTCAACGACTGGTTCGCCCGACATGACCCCGATGCGATCATCGGCTGGAACGTCGTGCAGTTCGACATGCGGGTGCTTCACGAACACGCCCGGCGCCTGGGTGTACCGCTGACGCTGGGGCGTGGCGGCGAGGACATGCAATGGCGTGAACACGGCAACGGCAATCATTACTTCGCGTCCGCTGCCGGGCGACTGATCATCGATGGCATCGAAGCGCTGCGTTCGGCGACCTGGAGCTTCCCCTCCTTCAGCCTGGAAAACGTCGCGCAAACCCTGCTCGGCGAAGGCAAGGCCATCGACACCCCGTACCAGCGCATGGACGAGATCAACCGCATGTTCGCCGAGGACAAACCGGCGCTGGCCAAATACAACCTCAAGGACTGCGAGCTGGTCACGCGGATTTTCGCCAAGACCGAGTTGCTGACCTTCCTGTTGGAACGGGCCAGTGTCACCGGGTTGCCGGTGGATCGTATGGGCGGATCGGTGGCGGCATTCACTCATCTCTACATGCCGTTGATGCACCGTCAGGGCTTTGTCGCGCCGAACCTCGGCGCTAAACCGCCACAGGCCAGTCCTGGCGGGTTTGTCATGGACTCACAGCCGGGGCTGTACGAGTCAGTGTTGGTGTTCGATTACAAGAGCCTTTACCCGTCGATCATTCGCACGTTCCTGATTGACCCGGTGGGGCTGATCGAAGGACTCAAGCATCCCGACGACGTCGACTCGGTACCGGGCTTTCGCGGTGCGCGTTTTTCCCGTAACCGCCACTGCCTGCCCTCCATCGTCGCGCGGGTTGCCGAAGGCCGTGAAACCGCCAAGCGCGAACACAATGCGCCGTTGTCCCAAGCGCTGAAAATCATCATGAACGCGTTCTACGGCGTGCTCGGTTCCAGCGGTTGCCGCTTCTTCGATACGCGTCTGGCGTCTTCCATCACCTTGCGCGGTCACGAAATCATGCTGCGCACCCGCCAGTTGATCGAAGCCCAGGGGCACACGGTGATTTATGGCGACACCGACTCGACCTTCGTCTGGCTGCGCCGTGCCCACGGCCAACAGGAAGCCGTACAGATCGGGCGTGCGTTGGTCGATCACGTCAATCAGTGGTGGCGCGAGCACGTGAGGCAGGAGTACGGGCTGGAGAGCGCGCTGGAGTTGCAGTTCGAAACCCACTACAAGCGTTTCCTGATGCCGACCATTCGCGGGGCGGAGGAGGGCAGCAAGAAACGTTACGCGGGGCTGGTCACCCGCGCCGACGGCACCGACGAGATGGTCTACAAAGGCCTGGAGACCGTGCGCACCGACTGGTCGCTGCTGGCCCGGCAGTTCCAGCAAGAGCTGTATTCAATGATCTTCCACCGCAAGCCGTATCAGGACTACGTGCGCGATTACGTGCGCAAAACCCTGGCCGGTGAATTCGATGATCGCCTGATCTACCGCAAACGCCTGCGCCGCACCCTCGACGACTACCAGCGCAACGTGCCGCCGCATGTGCGGGCGGCGCGCATCGCCGATGATTACAACGACCAGCAGGGTCGCCCGCGGCAATACCAGAACGGTGGCTGGATCAGCTACGTGATCACCGTTGCCGGCCCTGAGCCGTTGGAGATCCGCAGCGCGCCCATCGATTACGATCACTACATCAGCAAGCAACTGCAACCGGTGGCGGACGCGATCCTGCCGTTTGTCGACGATGACTTCTCAACCCTGGTTGGGGGGCAACTGGGCCTGTTTTGAGTCCATCAACGACAGGGTCCAGTCATCCAGAATGCCGTGGAAGTATTGGTTCAAGGCCTGGTGAAACGGGCTGTCATCGGCGCAGACCTGGGCGAACAGGGTCATCGACGAATGAAACTTCAAGTCGTCGGGATGGCCGAAAATCGCCGCCACCGAGCGTTGCTGTATGTTCAGCACTTCCTGGGTGCAGATGCGCAGCCGGGCACCCAACAACGGGTGCTCAAGGTAAGCCTGCGCTTCTTCCCGGGAGCGGATCGCGAAGTGTCGGGACATTTCACTGCCGCCCAGCCCGGCGAACTGCGGAAAGACGAACCACATCCAGTGGCTGCGTTTGTGGCCGGCAGCCAGTTCGGCCTGAACCCGGTCGAACACCGGGTCTTGCGCCTGGATAAAACGTTGCAGGTTAAAATCGTCCGGGTGATCGGTGCTTCTCATCTCGAAGCCCTCTGAGTGCGCGCTGGCTCAGACCATCGCCAGCCGCTGCTTGCGCTTGGGCGCGTGAAACGCTTGGTCCAGCGCCTCCAGATCCCCTGCCTCAAGTTGCAACTGCGCGGCTTGCGCATTGAGTCGAACGTGTTCGGGGCGGACCGCCTTGGGGATAGCGATCACGCCGTCCTGGCGCAGCAGCCACGCCAGCGATATTTGTGCGGGCGTCACGCCATGGCGGGTAGCCACTTGATTGAGTGTGGCATTGGCGAGCATTTTTCCGCCCTGGCCGATCGGGCAGTAGGCCATGATCGGCATCTTGTGCTGCTGGCACCAGGGTAAAAGATCAAATTCTATGCCGCGTTGCTCCAGGTTGTAGAGCACCTGATTGGTGGCACAGACCGGGGTGTTCAGTTCCAGCAGGTCATCGACGTCGAAATTGGACACGCCCCAACGGCCGATCTTGCCCGACTCGCGCAGGCGTTCGAAGGCTTCGACGGTTTCCGCCAGAGGGTATTGGCCGCGCCAGTGCAGCAGGTACAGGTCGATGTGGTCGGTTTTGAGCCTGTCGAGGCTGCGTTCGCAGGCCTGTGGGATGCCTTGGCGGCTGGCATTGTGTGGGTAGACTTTGCTGACGAGGAAGACTTTGTCGCGCTGGCCGCTGATGGCTTCGCCCACGACGTGTTCGGCGCCGCCTTCGGCGTACATTTCGGCGGTGTCGATGAGGGTCATGCCCAAGTCGATGCCCAGGCGCAGGGCGGCGACTTCTTCTTTGTGGCGGGTGGGGTCTTCGCCCATCTGCCAGGTGCCTTGGCCGATGATGGGGACGTGGGTGTTGGCCAATTGTAGCGTGCGCATGTCCGTTTCCTTTTTCGCTGCGTTACTGTGGTGGGCATCAGGATAGTCGCAGGGTTCCGTATTGGCGGCCTCTGGGCCGGCCTGTTTGTTTTGGTGGTCTGCATTCCAACCTGTAGGAGCCGGCTTGCTGGCGAATGCACCCTATCAACCCTCCACCCCCCATTTGCATCCGTTGTTCCCTGCCAATGATCGATTCGCCACTCCCGACACTGCACTTTTTCCAATTGCCCGGCTCTATCCATAGCCGTTGCGGCGAATCCCGCCGCACAGGAATGTGCCAGCCCAATCCCTTATGGTTCGAGTGTTGCCCTTTAACCTTATCCGCGTTCGCCTGCTCGCCGGTCTGTTGCTGCTTAGCGCCAGCGGCTGCAGCCATCAGCCCGGCAATGATCTGTTTACCCAGATTCGCGACGGGAAACCCCAGGAATTCCTGCAAACCAGCGTCGATCGCATGGCCACGCTGGCGATGCGTGACAACCTCGACAGCCTTTACCTGCTGATGAGCAAGTTGTACCTGCGCAACCCCGACGAGTTGAAAAAATCCGGCTTTCTCGACGCCCGCACCGCCGGCAAGCAAGTGCGCCTGGCCATCGAACAGCAGCAGCCGCTTCCCACCCTGGGCGGTAAAAAAGACCTGGCGGCGTTGCGCTTTGCCATGAGCCCGGAGTTTCTAGGTGACCGGGTCGGCGCGTTCATTTATGCCATCGGCAGCATGCTGGTCACCGCCCACGGTAATCGCCTGGAGTTCTACATGACCGACGCGATCAACCCGACCTTCGTCAGCAACGCCGCGCGCAATATCGAAATCGCCACCTGGATCTTGAGCCAGCGGCAGAACAAGGATGGCCAGCCCATGCTGTTCTCCAACGAAATCTCGGAGGAGGGCAGTAACCTGAGTTTTGCCGTGGAGTTCGGCAAGATCGTCGCGCGGCTGGACCTGCTGACCCAGATGCTTGACGAGCGCTACCGGCGGATCGGTCTGAATTATGCGCAGAGCCTGTTGTTTCTGAATTTCCTGCCCGTCCAGTGAGTACGCCACCCCCATTGCATATGGCATAAAGATAGATCGCATCGATATAACTGGTTATAAGAAATATCGCTATGCTGCTGGCCAGATTTTCCCTGCGGTCTATGTGGACGTATCAATGGATTTAGTGAACATCGGGTTGGTTGTTGCCGGGCTGGTCGTCGGCTTCATTGTCGGCATGACAGGCGTAGGGGGCGGTTCGTTGATGACGCCTATCCTGCTTTGGTTCGGAATCAACCCTGCAACCGCCGTCGGCACTGATCTGCTGTACGCGGCCATCACCAAATCCAGTGGCGTGATTGTTCATAAAAAGAACAACAACATCGACTGGAAGATCACCGGTTGGCTGACCCTCGGCAGCGTGCCGGCCGTCATCTTGACGTTGTGGTTCCTCAGCACGCTGCATTCCAGCCCTGACGCAATGAACGCGATCATCAAGCAAGCCCTGGGCTTTGTGCTGTTCGCCACGGCGCTGGCGATTCTGTTCAAGAAACGCCTGCTCGATTTCGCCCACAAGCGTGCCGGTGGCAGCTACAACCCGAGCGGGCCGCGCCTCAATGTCCTGACCGTGATTACCGGCCTCGTCCTCGGCGCCATGGTCGCGCTGACGTCCATCGGCGCTGGCGCGTTGGGCACCGTGGCGTTGTTCATCCTTTATCCACTGCTGCCGACCCGCCGCCTGGTGGGCACGGAAATCGCGCATGCCGTACCGCTGACGCTGGTTGCCGGTCTGGGCCATGCGAGCATGGGCAACATGGATTGGCACGTGCTGGGTTACTTGCTGGTCGGCTCGTTGCCGGGGATTTACCTGGGCAGCCACTTGACCGGGCGTATCTCCGACGAACTGCTGCGCCCCTGCCTGGCGACGATGCTGATGCTGATCGGCTACAAGCTGGCGTTCTGATAAAACGCGGCACGCCAGATTTTGTAACGGTTTCATAGGGACCCAGCCTGTTGCGCAATGTCCGCCCTGACCTAAGCTTTGGACAAGGCAAAGCGAATTTGCCATGCGTCACCCGGAACGAACGCCGCGATGCGCAATCATTAGAGCGTGGATATCAAAAGGAGATGCGCATGCTCATCAGGTCTCTGACCCTGGCTACCTTGCTGGCTGTCGCCAGCCCCCTGTTCGCCGCCGATGGCGATTCACCTCTGGATATTGATAAGGGCAGGGCCCGGCCATTGATCGTGATCACGCGCAGCGCCGTTGATCCCGTCTGGGTAAACCTGAAGAAATCCCTGGAGGATCCAGCCAACAAGCAGGGTGTCGCCGACCGCAACATCAGGGTGTACAGCGTGCTGAATATGTCCGGTCAACTCAACGGCAAGGATCTCGGTCAGCAGGACACCATGGCGTTGATCCGTGCGCTGAAACTGGGGGCCGGGGCTTTGCCGAAAGTGATTCTGGTGGGCAAGGACGGCGAAAAGAAGCTTGAGAGTTCCGGGGAAGAATCGAAGTCGGTGGATCTGAAGAAAATCTTCGACACCATTGACGCCATGCCAATGGCTGAGAAAGAGGCGGCTGCACTGACATCGACACCGCCCCCGGGGGCCGCCGAGCCGGCACCGGCCAAGGGGGCCAAAAACGCCAAGCCGGCGAAGCCAGCCAAGCCACCTCAAATGCCGGATGACTGATTTAGCGTTGCCGCATCACGAGCAAGTTCGCTCCGGCTACCCGGTTGGAAACCGCAAAAAAAATCGCAGCCTTCGTCAGCTCCACCGATCCGTGGAGCCGCCGAAGGCTGCGATTTTTTGATCCTTGCGCTTACGCCATCAATTGTTCAAAGCACTCAGTACCTTGTGCGCAATCCTCACCCGATCCGCAATCGGATAATTCTTGTTCGCCAGAATCACAATCCCGACATCCTTCGACGGCACAAACGCAACATAAGCCCCAAACCCGCCGGTTGAGCCGGTTTTGTTCAACAACAAATTCCCGGTCTGCGGCTGAGGCGGATTCAGCCAGTGGACTTCGTGCGCCTCCATGGCCATCGGCGTCGAGTTGCCCGCCAGCAATTGATCGAGGGTAACCGGGTAGCGATACAACTCCCAACCCAAGCCCTGGGTCATGTTGTCGACCGTGTAGTAACCGGTGTGAGTCAAGGCGATGGCCTGCTGCAGCGGTTTTTCCAGGTGCGACGGTTTCATGTTCGCTTCGACATAAGCGATCAGGTCCGCAGCGCTGGTTTTCACCCCATACGCTTCGGAATCGAGCGCTCCCGGCCCGACCCTCACCGGTTTGCCGTCCTTGTTGTAGCCCTGGGCGTACAGCCCCATCTGATCCTGCGGCACCTTCAGGTAGGTGTGTTTCAAGCCGAACTTCGGCAGCAGGGTGTTTGCCATCGCGTCATTGAACGGCTGGCCCAGACTTAGCGCGGCAAGGTAGCCGAACAGTCCGAGGCTGGGATTCGAATACAGGCGGTGGCTGCCGGGGGCGTAGACCGGTTTCCATTGTTGGTAGTAGTCGAGCATTTTGTCGGCTGAATCGAATTCAGCAGGAAACTGCAGCGGCAAACCCCCGGCGCTGTAGGTGCCCAGTTGCAATACGCTGATGTTGTCGAAGGCGCTGCCGCGCAAGGCCGGCAGGATGTGACTGGCCTTGTCGTTCAGGGACAGTTTGCCGCTGGCCTGGGCGTAGGCGGCGAGGGTGGCGGTGTAGGTCTTGCTGACCGAGCCGATCTCGAACAGGGTGTTTTCGCTGACCGGCCTGGCGGTTTCTTTCGACGCCACGCCGTAATTGAAGAAGTGCTGCTTGCCGTTGACGGTCACAGCGACGGCCATACCGGCAATGCCTTGTGTTTGTATGACTGGCTGCACGGCGGCATTCACAAGCGCGTCAATCGGTTCCTTGGCGACACTCTGGCCCGTGACGAATATCGCTACGCAACCCGCTAGACACTTGAGGCGGGTGAGTTTGATTTTGTCGGTCATTGGCGGTGTTCCAGTAATTGAAAGGTGCCAAATGTAGACAATCAAACGGCGAACGACAAACAGTGAGGGTAGTAACCCCTGTGGGAGCGAGCAGGCTCCCACAGGGGGGCAGGATGTTAGCGCACCAGGCACGGCCGCTTGTTATCGAACTTCCAGCCCGGAATCAAAAACTGCATCGCCACGCTGTCGTCGCGCGCGCCCAGGCCCATGCCTTTGTACAGTTCATGGGCCTTGTTCACCTGATCCATATCCAGCTCGACGCCCAATCCGGGTTTCTGCGGTACCTGCACGCAACCGTCGACGATTTGCAGCGGCGCCTTGGTCAGACGCTGGCCGTCCTGCCAGATCCAGTGGGTGTCGATGGCGGTGATTTCACCCGGTGCGGCAGCGGCGACGTGGGTGAACATCGCCAGGGAAATGTCGAAGTGGTTGTTGGAGTGCGAGCCCCAGGTCAGGCCCCATTCGTGGCACATCTGCGCCACGCGCACCGAACCCTGCATGGTCCAGAAATGCGGGTCGGCCAGGGGGATGTCGACCGATTGCAGCTGGATCGCGTGGCCCATTTCACGCCAGTCGGTGGCGATCATGTTGGTCGCGGTTTTCAGGCCCGTGGCACGACGGAATTCGGCCATCACTTCACGACCCGAATACCCGTTCTCCGCGCCACACGGGTCTTCGGCGTAAGCCAGTACGTTGTGCTGATCGCGGCACAAACGGATCGCTTCCTTCAGCGACCAGGCGCCGTTCGGATCGAGGGTGATGCGGGCATCGGGGAAGCGCTCAGCAAGGGCGGTGACCGCTTCGATCTCGGCATCGCCGCTGAGCACACCGCCCTTGAGCTTGAAGTCCTTGAAGCCGTATTTCCCGTGGGCGGCGACCGCCAGTTGCACCACCGCATCGGCGGTCATGGCTTTCTCGTGACGTACGCGGAACCAGTCGTTGTCGGCCTCCGGTTCGCTGCGGTAGGCGAGGTCGGTTTCGTTGCGATCACCGACGTAAAACAGGTAACCGAGCATCTTCACTTCATCGCGCTGCTGGCCTTCACCGAGCAGGGCCGCCACGGGCACGTCCAGGTGTTGGCCGAGCAAATCGAGCAGTGCGGCTTCGAGACCGGTGACCGCGTGAATGGTGATACGCAGGTCGAAGGTCTGCAAACCGCGGCCCCCGGCATCGCGGTCGGCGAAGGTCTGGCGCACCTGGTTGAGGATCTTCTGATAAGTGCCAATCGGGCTGCCGACCACCAGGCTGCGTGCGTCTTCGAGGGTCTGGCGAATGCGCTCGCCACCGGGCACTTCGCCGACGCCGGTGTGGCCGGCGTTGTCCTTGAGGATCACGATGTTGCGGGTGAAAAACGGGCCGTGGGCGCCGCTCAGGTTGAGCAGCATGCCGTCGTGGCCGGCCACGGGAACGATCTGCATGCTGGTGATGATCGGTGCTTTGGCGATGTCTTGTTCGATCATTTTCTTATCCTTTCAGGCGTGACGTGGCGCGGTTTCGGCCGATGCAATGGCGGGCGCGGATTTAGGTTTGTTGCGAGCGGCGAAGACGATGATTGCGGCGATGATCGAGGTGGCGGCCAGGCCGTACAGCCCGCCCTGAATGGAACCGGTGCGCTCTTCGAGCAGGCCGAAGGTGGTCGGCGCGACGAAACCGCCGAGGTTACCCACCGAGTTGATCAACGCGATGACACCCGCCGCAATGCGTGCATCCAGATAAGCCTGGGGAATCGGCCAGAACAACGACGACGCTGATTTGAACCCCAGCGCAGCAAAGCAGATCGCCACGAACGCGAAGATCGGCCCGCCGGTGGTGGACATGAACATCCCCGCAGCAGCAATCAGCAGCGCGGTGGCAACCCAGGCTTGCTGGTGCTTCCATTTGGCCGACAGCGAAGCGAAGGCATACATGCCGATGATCGACAGCAACCATGGAATCGAGTTGAACATGCCAACCTGGAAGTCACTGAGGTCGCCCATCTTCTTGATGATGCTTGGCAGCCAGAAGGTCGCGGCGTAGATGGTCAACTGGATGAAGAAGTAGATCACGCAGAACAGGATGATCTGCCGGTCCTTGAGCAGTTTGCCCAGTGACGGCTTGATCGGCGTCGCCGCTTCGCGGGCCAGTTGCTCATCGTCGATGGCTTTGACCAGCGCGTCTTGTTCCTCACGGGTCAGCCATTTGGCGTCGTGGGGTTTGGAGTCCAGCCAGAACCAGACGAAGGCGCACAAGCCCACCGAGAACATGCCCTCGATGAAGTACATCCATTGCCAGCCGTGCATGCCCAGGCCGTTGATTTGCAGGAGTAGCCCGGACAGCGGGCCGGAGATCAGCGAGGCAATCGCCGAGCCGCTGAGGAAAATCGCAATGGCCTTGCCGCGCTCCACGCCGGGCAACCAGCGGGTGAAGTAGTAGATCACCCCGGGAAAGAACCCGGCTTCAGCCACACCCAGCAAGAATCGCAGGATGTAGAAGTGGGTTTCGTTCTGGATGAACGCCATGCCCGCAGCGACGAGGCCCCAGGTCAGCATGATGCGGGTCAGCCAGATCCGTGCGCCGACTTTTTGCAGGAGGATGTTGGAGGGCACTTCGAACAGCGCGTAGCCAATGAAGAAGAGGCCGGCCCCGAGGCCGTAGGCAGCCGCGCCGATGCCCAGGTCGTGTTCCATGTGCGTGCGGACGAAGCCGATGTTCACCCGGTCAATGTAATTGACGATGAACATGATGACGAACAGCGGCAGGACGTGACGTTTGACTTTGGAGATGGCGGACTTCAGCACGGAATCGGCGTCGTCGTGCATCCCGGAGACGGATGTATTCACTGCATTTTCTCCCACTCGTTATTTTTATGCGGGGTGTGACGGTACTGCGTTGTTGATAGACATCATACAACTAGATTTTTTTACCTTGCAACCCGTTTTGTCTAACAAAATAACGAGTATTTAGCGGATTGGCGGTTGCTTTGTGCTCGGCGTATCTGTTGTAGGTGGCGATAAATGCCCGATCTGTTGAGTGTTGTCATACAAGTTGGTGCGTTTTTTCTAACGATTCCCGCCAAGCGCAGTGCTACGATTCGTTAGCCAAGTTTCTCGGACGCCCCCCATGCAAGAAGACCTCGACGCACCTGCCCGCAAACGCAGCCACAACCTGGCCCACGACCTGGTGGCCAAGTTGACCCAGAGCATCCTGCTCGGGCAAATGCTGCCCGGCGACAAGCTGCCGTCGGAAAACTCGATCGTTCAGGAACACGGGGTCAGTCGAACGGTGGTGCGCGAGGCGATCTCGAAATTGCAGGCGTCGGGGCTGGTTGAAACCCGTCACGGCATCGGCACCTTCGTGTTGGAGCGCGCGCCGGAGCAGGGCTTGCGGCTGAATGTCGATACCGCGCTGGGAGTGCGCAGCATCCTCGAATTGCGCATGGGCCTGGAAACCCAGGCAGCGGCGCTGGCGGCGACCCGTCGGAGCGATCAGCAACTGGCGCAGATGCGCGAAGCACTCGACGATTATCAAAACCTGTTGGCCAACAATGACAGTTGCGTCGAGGCCGACCGACGCTTTCATCTACTGATTGCCGAAGCCACCGGCAACGTGTGTTTCAGCGAAATCATGCAGCACCTGGGGAGCGCCATGATCCCGCGAACCCGGGTCAATGCGGCGGAGCGTGGGGCGGTGGATTTGAGCAAGCTCGGGCAGTTGGCCAACCTCGAACACGAGGCGATTCTCAACGCTATCAAGCGCCAGGACCCGGACGCGGCGCGGGCGGCGATGTGGTTGCACCTGACCAATAGCCGGGACCGGTTTTCGCCTGGTTGAAAGGCCGAGAGACCGAGTCATCGTTCATCGCGGGCAAGCCCGCGATGGCGTCAGTCCTCAACTCAAACTGCTGATCAAACCCGCGCTACCTGAACCACCGCTCTGCGCTCCAGATTCAACGCCAGCACACTGATCAACACCACCACCGCACCCACGCCGACCATCAACGTCGGCCTCTCGCCCAGGGCAAAGGACGCAATGAGCATCGCCGTCGGCGGTACCAGATACAACGTCATCGTCGCCCGGCTCAGGTCCACATGCGCCAGTACATAGGCCCATGCCAGATACGCCAGCGCACTCGGAAAAATCCCCAGGGCAAACACCGCGAGCTGCACCCGCAGTGGCGCATTCACCACCTGATCCGCCAGCCCCGGCAGGAACACCAACAGCAGCGCGGTCCCGGACCAGACTGTGTAGCAAACCAGGGTCAGGCCGTCGTAACGTCCGGTGTGATGCTTTTGCAGCGCGAAGTAAATACTCCACGACAACGCCGACAGCAGGATCAGCAAACCATGGGCGTCGATGCTGCCGAAGCCGTGATCACCGGCCACCACAATCATCACGCCGACCAGTCCGAGGACGACGCAACCCCAGCGCCAGACGCTCACCCGATCCTTGAAGACGAAGCGCGCCAGCAGGGTGCTGAACAGCGGCGTCGTTTGCGCCAGCACACTCGATGCGCCGGCGCTGACGCCCTGTTGGCCGAAATTGATTGCCACGTGATGCAGGCTCACCGCAAAGAAACCCAACCCGAACAGCAGCGGCAGATCCCGGAGTGTCGGCGGGTGAATGCCCCTCGATACCGCGACCACGGCCATGAAGACCGACGCGATCAGAAAGCGCAGCAACGCCAGATGCGCGGGGTCATAGGCCAGTAACCCGATGTGGATGCCGCTCGGGGAGTATCCCCAGCAAGCTACGACAAACGCCATGGCCAGGATGATTTTCAGGGGGGAGGGGGTAAGTCGATTCATGGTCGTGCACCGATGGGAGATGCACTGAGTATCAGAAGCCTGATTGTTCTCCACAACTGACTTATACTGCGCTAACTGTTCACTTTGGGTGATGTATGGAGCTAGCGCAGATTCGCATGTTCAAGACCGTGGCCGAGGTGGGCAGCATTGCCCGTGCCGCCGAGTTGCTGCATTGCGTGCCGTCGAATATCACGGCGCGCATCAAGTCGCTGGAAGCCGAGCTGGGTGTGGCGCTGTTCCTGCGGGAGGGGCGTGGCCTGCGCATCAGCCCGTCGGGCCAGACCTTTCTGGCCTACGCCTCAAAGATTCTGGCCCTCACCGCCGAGGCCAAACGCGCGGTGGATCCTTCGGCCGATCCGTCCGGACCGTTGCGCATCGGTGCCATCGAGTCTTCTGCCACCGGGCGCTTGCCGCGTTTGCTGGCGAAATTCCACAAGCGCTTCCCGCAAGTGGCGCTGGAGCTGACCACTGGCACGTGGGCCCAGTTGCTCGACGACACGTTCAATCACAAGCTCGACGGTGCGATCGTCGCGGTCGACGTCGAGCGCTCGCAGCTCAAGCGCACGCCGATGTACCGCGAAGAGCTGCTGTTGATCGCCTCAACCTCCCTCGGACCGCTGCGTGACGTCGCGGACCTGCACGACAAGACCATGTTCCTTTGGCCGCAAGGCTGCCCCTACCGCGCGGCGATGGAGCATTGGTTATTGCGCAACGGGTTGTCGTTGCCGATTGTCAGCCTGGCCAGTTATGGCGCGATTGTCGGTTGCGTCAGCGCCGGGGCCGGCGTGGCGCTGGTGACAAAAGGGGTTTTCGATCAATACGCCAAGGGTGCCGGGTGCGTGGCGTTTGAGTTTCCTGAACTGACGGCCATCGAGAGCCTGTTCTACTGGCATGAAAACGCCGGGGTGCACCCGGCGCGAGAGGCGTTTGTGGCGATGTTGCGCGAAGAGTTCGCCTGACGCATTGCTCCGAAGGTTTATTGATCTGGATCCAAGCTTTATTCACGAACGTACGGCACTCGTGCGAATCGTGGCGGCCTAAGCATCAGGACGTACTTTTGCGTTCAGGCAGACTGGCATGGATCGGACATGAACGAAGAAAACCTTAAAGACAGATCGCTGACGATTCTGCTGGCGCTGGTGAGCATTGCTTTCGTCTGGATTCTGCTGCCGTTTTACGGGGCCGTATTCTGGGCGGTGATCCTCGGAATCCTGTTTGCCCCACTGCAACGACGGCTGCAATTGAAGTTCGGCTGGCAGCGCAACCTTACGTCGCTGCTTACCTTGAGTATCTGTCTGGTGATCGCGATCCTGCCGGTGATCGTCCTGAGCATCTTACTGGTCCAGGAGGGGACGGCGGTCTACAAGAACATCGAAAGTGGCGAGCTGGACATTGCCGCCTATGTAACGCAGTTCAAGCACAGTCTTCCACCGTACTTCCAGCACTTGCTCGACCGTTTCGGCATGGGCGAATTGAACGGGCTGCGGGAGAAAATCATCAAGAGCGCGATGACCGGCAACGAGTTCTTTGCTACACAGGCGTTCAGTTTTGGTCAGGGAACGTTTCAGTTCATCGTCAGCTTTTTCATCATGCTGTACCTGCTGTTTTTCTTCCTGCGCGACGGTGCGGAGCTTGCGCGAAAAGTACGCACGGCCGTGCCGCTGGAGGAAAACCAGAAGCGTCGTTTGCAGCTCAAGTTCAACCGTGTGGTGCGGGCCACCGTGAAGGGTAATCTGGTGGTCGCCATCACGCAGGGTGCTTTGGGTGGTTTGATTTTCTGGTTTCTGGATATCCCCAGCGCCTTGATCTGGGCCGTGTTGATGGCGTTTCTATCGTTGTTGCCAGCAGTGGGGGCGGGGATTATCTGGGCGCCGGTGGCGGCATTTTTCCTGTTCACCGGGGCGATCTGGCAAGGGGTAACGCTGGCCTTGTTCGGCGTGTTCGTGATTGGCCTGGTGGATAACGTGCTGCGACCGATCCTGGTAGGCAAGGACACGAAAATGCCCGACTACATGATCCTGATTTCGACCCTGGGTGGCCTGGCGATTTTCGGCTTGAATGGCTTTGTCATCGGTCCGCTGATTGCCGCGCTGTTCATGTCGAGCTGGGCCATTTTCATCGAAACCAAGCCGCGGGTTCAGTTGCCTTAGGCGTTGAGTTGGCCGTGCCGGCCGGCACTGATTTGCTGCGACAACGCTTGGGCATCAGGCAGTGACGTGAGTGGGCCGCTGATTTGTTCGCCGTCCTGGACCAGATACCAGCAGGCAAGCATGCCTAACGCCCTGAGCGGTGCGGGGACGGCGCTGCCGATAACGGACATGATCTGAACCTGGGACATCATAAGTACCTCCATCAATCTATGGAGCTACCTTACGGTGCGCCGCTTTTTACGGACAATCACCGTTTTCGATAGTGGTCATTGATGCCAGTGAGGTCAACCGGCCGGCTGTCCGTCAGTCAACCACCTGATCAAGCATATTCACCACTTCCTGCTCGCTGAGCAGGCCCTTGCGCACCAGGTTTTGCGTCAGCAGCGAAAGGAACTTGGCGCTGCGATGTCCTTCCAGGTGCTTGAGTTCGGTCAGTACGTTGTACACCTTGCTGGAGGTACACAGGCCGACAATGCGGTGCGGATTTTGTGTTGGCATGAAGTCGTCCTTGTTGTTATCAAGCTGTTGTGGGCGGACAGGCCCAAGCTTGCGGACCTGACGTGACATAAATATGACCGTTGGCTGCCATGGGGCAGAAGCGGTGTCGGGACAATCTTGCCCATTTGTGCGCCGTCTGCTGTCCCCAGAGCGACCTCGATGAGATTTATTCAGACCAGGGCCGGCATCCAGCCCTGCGCAATCCGATGATCGGCGGGGCCTCCCCAGGCGAACAGGATGGCTCATGGTTTGGGAGCTCCGCCGCTGGGGGAGCCGAACTTGAAAGGGTCGGCACCACGGTTCTGACGGTTTTTCTCTTTGCGGGCCTCGCTCGGAGGGCGGATCATTTGTACCGTCAGGCTGCCATCTGCACCGGCGTAAACCACCGCACTGGTTCCACCGTCCAGATAGCTGGCGATGGTCGCCAGGTTGATTTCCACCAGCGCGCTACTCACCCCTGTGTTGCCCAGGCGCCGCCCGATGTTGTATCCCTCGTCGACATTGCCCAGTTCAAGGCCGTGGCCGTCGGTATTCAGGCCGTGCAAGGCAAGGGTCAGGGCGATTTCAGCTTCTTGATTGTCGGTGGTGTCGTAGAAAACACGGACCGGCTTATGCCCT